>NZ_JAAGPH010000220.1:0-8870 GCF_017104705.1 Burkholderia sp. Se-20373
CACGGCCGCCGCAGCGGACAGCGGTGCGGCCGCGTCGTCGCGATGCTCGAAAGCGTCGGCGGCCGCCGCAAGCCATGCGTCGGCCGCGCGCACGGCCCCGCCGCGCGGGTTGGGCAGTGCGTCAGGGTGGGGAACGTTCGCCGGTTCTGGCCTCATGGACACGCGCGCCTGTCATCGTCAAGTCGCTCGCGCGAGCCTCGACGCATGAGCGCCGGGCCGCTGCGAGGCCTGAGCGGTGTGTCCGTGGGCCAAGGGTCCGGTCAGATCTGGACCATCTCGAAGTCTTCCTTGCGGGCGCCGCATTCAGGGCACGTCCAGTTGATCGGGACGTCTTCCCAGCGCGTGCCCGGGGCAATGCCCTCTTCCGGCAGCCCGGCTTCTTCGTCGTAAATCCAGCCACAAATCAGGCACATCCAGCTCTTGTATTCCATCTTAAGCCGCGTCGGGAAAGTCGGTAAATTCGGGAGCCATGATGGTACCGTGTCGGGGCCGGACTGCCTAGCAATCGCGCTGGAGTAACGCGACTACGTTGCGCTGCGCTAAAAAATCCGTCGTGCGGGCCGGATTCCGCCGCATAATGGCTGAAAAGTGCGGCCTGCCGGGCAACACAGGGCCGAAAACGCCCATTTCGCCTCGCCGTCCGCATGCCCGTCGCTTTCCCGTTTTTCTCTTGCCCCATTTTTACATGTCCAGCAACGCCCCTCCGATCGTCCTCACCTTTGGCCTGTCCGACCCTACCGGCGGCTCTGGCATTCAAGCCGATCTGTTGACCCTGGCGAGCATGGGCTGTCATGGCGTGTCCGTCATGACGGGCTACACCGTGCGCGACTCGGCCGCCTGCGACGAAGTGACCGGGCTCGATCCCGACGTGGTCGCCGCCCAGGCGCGCATGCTGCTCGAAGACATGCCGGTTGCGGCGTTCAAGATCGGCGCGGCGACGCGCGCGGAAGTCGTGAGCGCGATCGCCGAGGTCGTCGCCGACTACGACGGCGTGCCGCTCGTGCTCGCGCCCGACTTCACGCTCGACGACGAGCACGTGCTCGCAGCCGACGACCTGCGCGAATCGATCGCCGACCTGCTGGCGCCGCAAACCACGCTGCTGGTCGCCGACTACGCGACGCTGATCGCGCTCGCGCAGCCGGACGGCGACGCCGAGGCGCCAAATCTCGACGCGGCCGTCTCGCACCTGCTGTCGCAGGGCTGCGAGTACATCCTGTCGTCCGAGACCGGCTCGCACCGGCTCGTCAACACGCTGTACGGCGAGGAAGGCCAGCTCCGCGAGGACATGTGGGATCGCTCGCCGCACCGGCTGATGGGCATCACGGACACGCTGGGCGCGGCCATCGCGGCGTTGCTTGCGAACGGCCAGGAGCCGCCCGAAGCGGTTCGTGAGGCGCAGGAATACCTATACCAGGCCGTGCGTGACGCGTTCCGGCCCGGCATGGGGGCGTACCTGCCCGACCGGTTCTTCTGGGCGCGCAGCAACGAGGATTCGGATACGCCGCCGGCCGTGAAGGCCGACGCGGTGCCGAGGACGTCGCACCGGCATTGAGGTGGGTGGGGCATGCGTGCGTTTGAGCGATCAAACGCACGCATGCCCCCTTCTACTTCAAGCATCCGTCAATCACACATGGATTCGGCATCGGGAATTCAATGCTGACGCACACGCTGTAACGAAAACGCCCGTAGGCTCCGCGCAACTCCCTCCACACCTTCGGCTTCCTGCGCCGCGCCGCCCGATATTCGGAGCTATTCGGCCACACAATCCCGCCCATACTGCCCGACAGGGCTGCGGTCATTGCGGTCAAATCCGCGCATGCGAGCGCGACTCGATTTGCATCAATTCTCAGTCGGGCGATGAGCGGACATCGTACATTTCAACACCCCAATTCGCCGAAAATCGAATCGGTCCAATAGATTGGTCGCGATATCCCCTGCTACGGTTCATCCCATTCAATGTGATCCATGCAGAGGAGTATGCGATGGCGCAGGACATTTTCCTGAAACTGACCGGCATCAGGGGTGAATCTCAAGATGCCTTTCATCTGGACGAGATCGACGTATTGGCGTGGGACTGGTCCGCAGATCAGTCATCGACCACGGGTACCGGAGGCAAGTGCGCGGCCAATGACCTGACCATTGAACATTATGTTGATCGTTCATCGCCGATTCTCATGCTGCATTGCCTGAAAGGAAAGCACATCGAGAGCGCCGTTCTGGTAATCCGTAAGGCCGGCGGCATCCCCCTCGAATACCTCAAGATCACGATGGATAGGGTATTGATCACGCGAATCAATTCGGCCGCCAATTTGAACATGGTCAGGCCGCGAGAGGAGGTCGATCTTTCATTCGCCAGCATCCGGCAAGAATATGTCGTTCAGAATGCCCAAGGTGGGAACGGCGGAACGGTCGCAGCAGGATACGACATCAAAACCGGCAAAGCGACCTGAGGATCGGAGGTAGTCATGCTTTTCATTTCAAAGCAGGGCCATGTCGATGCCGAACGCGTGATCCTCAGAATATATTCATCCATTGAACGTGGGCCGATGGAACACGTGAACGGAATCGTCGTCCATCAAACTGGAGGCGCCACCCTCTCAAGCACCCTCAATAGCTACAGCAACTCCACGCACGTACCGAACGGCGCCCATTTCCTGATCGACAAAGACGGAACGATCTATCAGACCGCGTCTCTGAACAGAATCACCAATCACGTCGGCAAATTGCAGTCACGCTGCATCAGCACGCTCAAGTGCTCGACCGTTGACCTCCGGGCGGCAAGGCGTGCGTATCGGACCGGCCCTGCCGCATCCCATCGTTACGAATCCCGGAAAGCGTTTCCCGGCCGCTACCCATCCAACTCTGACGCAATCGGGATCGAACTCGTTGGTATGTACTACCCCGACGAGAAAAATGCGGAGCCGGTTTATGAAAGCGTCACGACCGAACAGAATTCATCGCTCAAATGGCTAGTTCGTGAATTGTCCGAGACGCTGAACGTCGAGATGACAGAGGTATATCGACACCCGGAAGTCGGGCGTAAAAACGCCACTGAGGCAAGCACGGCACAGTGGGAGTAACGCAATGGTTCGAGCCAAATGTGTCGCTGCGGTTGTGTTGTGCGCCCCGATCGCACTCTGCCATGCCAGAGCGGTTAGCACCGTGACCGTCGAGCAATCCGGCCAGACGTCGACCCCGAACGAACCGCTGACCATGGGCGCATGCAAGAAATTCACACCGACCGTCGCGCAACTGAAGCGGTTCTTTTCGAGAGCCGCGCCAATTGACGGCAAGTTTGTCGCCCACGATTACTACTCGCCCTGCCATTCGAACGGCACCATTTCGTTTCCGGACGGTAGCTCGGGGAGGTGGCGCGTCTACTCCAGCGGCACCGCGTCGTTAACATGGACATCGAACGACACCACGGTCTATCTCTACAACGGTCGCAACAACGGCTGGCACGATCCGTTCGCGTGCAGCTACGGCCTTCACGCTGAAGACGACGACACTTCATGCTTCCTGCCGGGCTTCTGATTTCGTGCACCCGGCAAATCCATAAAAAAAGACCCGCATCGCTGCGGGTCTTTTCTTTTGGCCGGAACGCGCATCGCTGCGCGCTCCGGACACCATCGACCAAAGTCGATTACATGTCCATGCCCATGCCGCCCATGCCGCCCGGCATGCCGCCCGGCATCGGTGCGTCTTCCTTCGGCAGTTCGGCAACAGCTGCGTCCGTCGTCAGCAGCAGGCCTGCAACCGACGCTGCGTTCTGCAGTGCGGTACGCGTGACCTTGGTCGGGTCGACGACGCCGGCTTCGACCATGTCGACGTACTCGCCCGTCGCTGCGTTGTAGCCGTAGTTGCCCGTACCTGCAGCAACTGCCGCCACCACGACGCTGGCTTCTTCGCCGCCGTTCGTGACGATCTGGCGCAGCGGCTCTTCCATTGCGCGCAGCACGATCTTGATGCCGGCGTTTTGATCGGCGTTAGCGCCGGTCAGGCCTGCGATCGCGGTGCGAGCGCGGATCAGCGCAACGCCGCCACCTGCCACGATGCCTTCTTCCACAGCCGCGCGCGTTGCGTGCAGTGCGTCTTCGACACGTGCCTTCTTTTCCTTCATTTCGACTTCGGTCGCAGCACCGACCTTGATCACTGCAACACCGCCAGCCAGCTTGGCCACGCGCTCTTGCAGCTTTTCACGGTCGTAGTCCGACGTCGCTTCTTCGATTTGCGCGCGCACTTGCTTCACGCGTGCTTCGATGTTCACGGCTTCGCCTGCGCCGTCGATGATCGTCGTGTTTTCCTTGCCCACTTCGATGCGCTTCGCCTGGCCCAGTTCTGCCAGCGTTGCCTTTTCGAGCGTCAGGCCGGTTTCTTCCGCGATCACCTGGCCGCCGGTCAGGATCGCGATGTCTTCCAGCATCGCCTTGCGACGATCGCCGAAGCCCGGCGCCTTGACCGCAACGGTCTTCAGGATGCCGCGGATGTTGTTGACGACCAGCGTTGCGAGCGCTTCGCCTTCGATGTCTTCAGCGATGATCAGCAGCGGACGGCCAGCCTTCGCGACTTGCTCGAGCACCGGCAGCAGATCACGGATGTTCGACACCTTCTTGTCGTGCAGCAGCACGAACGGGTTGTCGAGGACGGCGACTTGCTTTTCCGGGTTGTTGATGAAGTACGGCGACAGGTAGCCGCGGTCGAATTGCATGCCTTCGACGACGTCGAGTTCGTCTGCCAGCGACTTGCCGTCTTCGACGGTGATGACGCCTTCCTTGCCGACCTTGTCCATCGCTTCAGCGATGCGATCGCCGATCGACGTGTCGCTGTTCGCCGAGATCGAGCCGACCTGTGCGATTTCCTTGTTGGTCGTGCACGGCTTGCTGATCTTCTTCAGCTCTTCGACAGCCGCTGCGACTGCCTTGTCGATGCCGCGCTTCAGGTCCATCGGGTTCATGCCCGATGCGACGTACTTCATGCCTTCGCGAACGATCGATTGCGCGAGGACGGTTGCCGTCGTCGTGCCGTCGCCTGCGTTGTCGCTGGTCTTGGAAGCGACTTCCTTGACCATTTGCGCGCCCATGTTCTGGAGCTTGTCCTTCAGCTCGATTTCCTTCGCGACCGACACACCGTCCTTGGTGACCGTCGGGCCGCCGAAGCTGCGCTCGAGCACCACGTTGCGGCCCTTCGGACCCAGCGTGACCTTGACTGCGTTGGCGAGAATGTTCACGCCTTCGACCATCTTCGAACGGGCGGAATCGCCGAATACGACGTCTTTAGCTGCCATCTTCTAACTCCTTGAATTCTTGGGAATATGTACCGTCGGTGGACGCTTACTTCGCGTTGACCACGGCCATGATGTCTTCTTCGCGCATGACCAGCAGTTCGTTGCCGTCGACCTTCACGGTCTGGCCTGCGTACTTGCCGAACAGAACGCGATCGCCGACCTTCACGTCGAGCGCGATCGGGGCGCCCTTGTCGTCACGCTTGCCCGGGCCGACAGCCAGGACTTCGCCCTGGTCCGGCTTTTCAGCAGCGGCGTCGGGGATCACGATGCCCGAGGCGGTCTTGGTTTCCTGATCCAGGCGCTTGACGATCACGCGATCGTGCAAAGGACGAAGGTTCATATTCACTCCTCTCTTGACTGAGATTGAAGAACGCTTAGGGAATCTGCCCGGCTTATCGCCCGGCAGAGAATTGTTAGCACTCTCGTGCAGCGAGTGCTAATTATATGGACGGGTTTTGACAAATTCAAGAAGGGGAACCCGACGAATTTTCAGGGCGGGGACGTGGAGCAAAGCGCACGCGGAGACGAGAAAAAATCCTTTCAAAACAAACCCTGACAAGCGCCGCCCAGCCTTGCCGGCCGGGCCGCGCGGCCCCGGAATCCCATCCAGCCCCGTTTGGACACCGGGAAAGCACGGAGTTCCTGCGATCGGCGGCATCACTCGATAAATTCCGTAGCGGCGTCGATTCCGTCCGCCCGCATACACCATCCGGCGCCCGCCGGTTGTCGCCTGCGCCCCGTCCCGAGGATCCATCGATCCCCATCGAAGCATTCATTTTCATTACGACGATATTTACGGTTTACCTCGGCACTAAACACGTGTCGGGCCCCATCCGTAAGGAGGTGGATTACATTCAGTAATTTAGATGCGAATCATTCTCGTTTACATTGACATTCCCATTCGACACTCCTACGATGCGCCGCGTTGCGTTCATCTTCATGCCCTGGCCGATCGGAGCCGAGCGTCCGGACAGCGACCGACAAGCAGGACTCCACACTAATTAGAGCCAGGGATTTGATATGAAGTTTGCGTCGTTCCAGGGAGACAACATCCGGGCCCGGATGCGCCCCGTCGCGTGCGCGGCCATCCTCGCGTGCGCATCGTTCGCGAGCGGCGCGACTTTCGCCGACGTCCCGGTCGACGCACAGCCCGAAGCCCCCGAGGCCGACCTGGCGATCCAGGCGAAGCCGACCAACATGTGGACCGGCATCTGGACGCGCCAGAGCCTGCTCGGCGACATGGGCGGCATCCGCCCTTGGCTCGGCAAGTACGGCGCGACACTGCAGATCACCGAAACCAGCGAATACCTCGCGAACCTGCGCGGCGGCCTGAACCGCGGCGGCGCCTACGATGGGCTGACCACGGCCACCTTGACGGTCGACACGCAGAAGGCAATCGGCCTGCCTGGCGGCACGTTCAACGTCAGCGCGCTGCAGATCCACGGCACCAACCTGAGCGCGCGGAACCTCGGCACGCTCAACACCGCGAGCGGCATCGAGGCGCAGGGCACGACGCGCCTGTGGGAGCTGTGGTACCAGCAGTCGTTCCTCGACAAGCGCGTCGACGTGAAGATCGGCCAGCAGAGCCTGGACCAGGAATTCATGGTCAGCACGTATGCGAACACGTTCGTCAACACGATGTTCGGCTGGCCCGCGCTGCCGTCGTACGACCTGCCCAACGGCGGCCCCGCGTATCCGCTCGCGGGCCTCGGCGTGCGCGTCCGCGCGCAGATCACGCCGAAGCTCACCGCGCTCGCGGGCGTGTTCGACGGCGACCCGCTCGGCAACAACCCGAGCAACCTGAGCGGCACCAACTTCAACCTGCACAACGGCACGCTCTATATCGGCGAACTGCAGTACGCGCTGAACCAGCCGTCCGACGGCGAAATGGACACCGGCCGCTCGAACGGGCTGCCGGGCACCTACAAGATCGGCGTCTGGTACCACAACGGCCGCTTCGCGGACCAGAACGTGGGCACCGACGGGCTGTCGCTCGCGGATCCCGCGTCGAGCGGCGACGCGCAGCAGCGTCATGGCAACTACAGCTTCTACGCGGTGGCCGACCAGATGATCTGGCGCCCCGACCCGACCGGCCCGCGCAGCCTCGGCGTGTTCGCACGCGTGATGGGCGCGCCGGGCGACCGCAACCTGGTGAGCTTCTCCGCCAACGCGGGGATCGTGCTGAAGGCGCCGTTCGCAGGCCGCGACAACGACAGCGTCGGCCTCGGCGTCACGTACATCCAGGTCGGCAACCACGTGACCGACCTCGACCAGACCGCGCGAACGTTCGCGACCGGCCCGTACGGCGTGCGCACCCGCGAGACGACGCTCGAAGCGACCTACCAGTACCAGGTCAACCCGTGGTGGATCGTCCAGGCCGACGCGCAGTACACGTTCAATGCAGGCGCCGGCCAGAACCCGAGCGACGCGACCCAGCCGCTGCGCAACACGTTCGTGCTCGGCGCGCGGACGACGATCACGTTCTGAACGGACGCGCCCACGCTGACCCTTTTCGCGCGCCGCCCGGACGGCGCGCTCCCCAGGAGATTCACATGATTCGATCCGTCCCGCTTCGCCGCCTCGCGACGGGCGCGCTGGCCGCCGCCGCGCTGACGGCCGCCGCCGGCGCACTCGCCGAGCCGCAAGGTTTCCTCGAGACCGTGCATCGCCACACCACGCTCGTCAACACGGTGCCGGACAACGGCGACCAGAACCCGTACGCGATCGCGGTCGCGCCGGTGTCGGCCGGCACGATCCAGGCGGGCGACGTGCTCGTCGACAACTTCAACAACGCGGCGAACCTGCAGGGCACCGGCAGCACGATCGTCGACTACCGCCCGTCGACGAAGCAGTTGAGCCTGTTCGCGTCGATCCCGCGCGACCTGAAGGCATGCCCGGGCGGCGTCGGCCTGTCGACGGCGATGACGATGCTGAAATCCGGCTGGGTGATCGTCGGCAGCACGCCGAGCAACGACGGCACGACCAACACCAAGGGCGCCGGCTGCCTAATCGTGCTCGATCCACAAGGCAAGATCGCATCGACGTGGTCGACGCCGAACATCAACGACCCGTGGGGCAACATGGCCGTGGTCGACCGCGGCGACGGCGCGACGCTGTTCGTCAGCATGGCGGGCTTCGGCGTCGGCCGCGCGGACGGCAACCCGCCGGTCTACAAGCAGGCGACTGTACTGCGCCTCGATCTCGACGTGCCGGCGGGCAAGCCGCCCGTGATCAAGCAGGAAACGGTCGTCGCGAGCGGCCTTGGCGCGCAGGCCGACAAGGGCGTGTTCCTGGTCGGCCCGACCGGCCTCGCGTTGTCCGGCGACCAGAAGAAGCTGTACGTGTCGGACGCGATCGGCAACCGCATCGTCGAGATCGACGACCCGCTCACGCGCGACACCAGCGCGGGCGTCGGCCGCCAGGTCACCGCCGACGGCTTCCTGCGCCGCCCGCTCGCGCTCGCCACTTCGGCGCCGACTGCGCGTACATGGGCCTCGGCGGCACGATCCCGCTGATGAACGTGCTGCAGGAAGGGTTCCCGTCCGCGCAGTTCATGGTGTGCGGCGTGCTCGGACCGAAGTCGAAC
>NZ_JAAGPH010000221.1:0-8748 GCF_017104705.1 Burkholderia sp. Se-20373
TGTGCTACACGCGCAACACCCACTCCCCGCCGGCCGACCTCCCGCTCTCCCCCACCCCGGGGAGGTAGTCGAGGAGGCAGCGCGCGAGGCCCGCGTCCTGCCGCCGCGCGGCATCGCCCGCGAGGCCGCCGCGGACGTCGTGGATCAGGTGCGGTTCGAGCACGTCGAAACCGACGTAGCGCAGCGCGTACATGACCGGCCACAGCAGCAGGCGGGTATCGCCTTCACGGCCGTCGGGCGCGCACGCGGCGGCCGACGAGCCGGTCGTGACGCTCAGCAACGCGCGCCGCCCTAGCAGCACGCTGCGATCGTGGCGCTGCCGGCTGCTGTAAAGGCCGCCGTAGACGAATACGCGATCCATCCAGCCCTTCAGGATCGCGGGCGCGCCGAACCACCACAGCGGGAACTGCAGGATCAGCGCATCGGCATGCTTCAGCAGGCCGACGTGACGCGCGATCTCGGGCGCGAGTGTGCCGCGTTCCCAGTGATGGCGCTGCTCGCGCTGCGCGTCGAAGCAAGTGGGGTCGAGCCGATCCGCGTAATGGCGCGGTGCCTCGCACGGGTCGAACGTCTCGCCATACAGGTTCGCGACCGTCACGGCATGGCCGCCCGCGCGCCAGGCGTCGGCCGCCGTGCCGGCGAGGGTGGCGTTGAACGACTGCGGTTCGGGATGGGCGACGACGATCAGCGCATGCATGGCGGGCTCCGGGAGTGTGCGACGATGATGGCCGGCGGCGGTGGGGCCGCGCAATCACGCACCCGGAGGTAACCATGGCATTTCCCGGCGACGTCTATGCGGCGGACTGCTCGGCGCGCGATGCGCTCGCGCTGGTCGCCGGCAAGTGGTCGCTGCTGATCCTGCCTGCGCTGGCCGAGCGGCCGTTGCGCAATGGCGAACTGCTCAAGCGTATCGGCGGGATTTCCCAGAAGGTGCTGACGCAGACGTTGCGCGAGCTGGAGCGCAACGGGCTGATCGAACGCATCGCGGTGGCGGCGCGGCGCGCACACGTCGAGTACCGGTTGACGGCGGTGGCGGGGTCGCTCGTGGAGACGCTCGTGGCGCTCGACCGCTGGGCCGAGCGCCATTTTCCCGAGCTGGACGCGGCGCGTGAGCGCTACGACGTGTCGGTGCGGAACATGCGGTGAGCGGCGGGGCCGCTTCCGGCCGGCGCCCGCTTGCGCGGCGGCGCCGGCGGCAGCGCGTCAGCGGGCGAGCGCGAGGGCCGGTGCTTCGTTCGCCTGCACGTTGCCGGACAGCGCGGATTCGATGATCCCGCCGCCGAGGCAGATCTCGCCGTCGTACAGCACGGCCGACTGGCCGGGCGTGACGGCCCACTGCGCGTCGTCGAACGCGAGCGAGAAGCGCGCTTCGCCCTCCGGGCCGGGCGTGGCGGTGCCGAATGCGGCCCGGCCGAATACGCACGCCGCGTCGGCCTGCCGGTAGCGCGTTTTCGCCCCGCACGCGAAACCTTCGGCCGGCGGCTCGCCGGCGACCCAACTCACGTTGCCCGCGACCAGCTCGCGCGCCAGCAGCCACGGATGATCGTGGCCCTGCACGACGTACAGCGTGTTCGACGCGATGTCCTTCGCGGCGACGAACCACGGATCGCCGTTGCCGGTCTTGCTGCCGCCGAGGCCGATGCCCTTGCGCTGGCCGAACGTGTAGAACGCGAGGCCGATGTGCTCGCCGACGACCTTGCCGTCCGGCGTCTTCATCGGGCCGGGTTTGGTCGGCAGATAGCGGTTCAGGAAATCGCGGAACGGCCGTTCGCCGATGAAGCAGATGCCGGTCGAATCCTTCTTCTTCGCGTTCGGCAGCCCGATCTGCGCGGCGATCTCGCGCACCTTCGTCTTCGGGATCTCGCCGAGCGGGAACATCGTCTTCGACAGCTGCGCCTGGTTCAGCCGGTGCAGGAAGTACGACTGGTCTTTCGTATGATCGAAGGCCTTCAGCAGTTCGAAACGCCCGTCACGCTCGCGCACGCGCGCATAGTGGCCGGTCGCGATCATTTCCGCGTCGAGCGACATCGCGTGATCGAGGAACGCCTTGAACTTGATCTCGGCGTTGCACAGCACGTCGGGGTTCGGCGTGCGGCCGGCCGAGTATTCGCGCAGGAATTCGGCGAACACGCGGTCCTTGTATTCGGCCGCGAAGTTGACGGCTTCCACGTCGATGCCGATCAGGTCCGCCACCGACACGACGTCGATCCAGTCCTGGCGCGTCGAGCAGTATTCGCCGTCGTCGTCGTCTTCCCAGTTCTTCATGAACAGGCCGACCACGTCGTAACCCTGTTCCTTCAGCAGCCACGCGGTCACCGACGAATCGACGCCGCCCGACATGCCCACCACTACACGGCGCTTGCTCATTTGTTGACCGCCTGACGTTCGAATGTTTCGGGGCGCGGCGCGACCGAATGCGTGTGCACGAAATCGAGCGGAATGCGCCGCCCGGCGAGGTAATCGTCGACACAGCGCATCACCGCGGGCGAGCGATGGCGCTCGCCGCACGCGCGCAGCTCGTCGGCGGTCATCCACAGCGTGCGGACGATGCCGTCGTCGAGCGCGTGGCCCGCGATCGGCTCGCTGGCCGCGCCGCAGAACGTGAAGCGCAGGTAGGTTGCACCGGCGGTGCCGGGACGGTCGTAGTGCGCGAGATAGACGCCGACGAGCGCGTCGGGCGTGAACGGGTGCGCGGTTTCCTCGAGCGTTTCTCGGATCACGGCGTCGGCCAGCGTTTCGCCGGCTTCGAGATGGCCTGCCGGCTGGTTGATGCGCAGGCCCGACGAGGTTTCTTCCTCGATCATGAGAAAGCGGCCGGCGTGCTCGACGAGCGCGGCGACCGTCACATGCGGGGTCCAGATTTCGGGTTTCATGGTTCGGCATTTTACCGGTTGCGCCCGAACGCTGCCGGTCGCTGCGCTAAACGAATCAGACCCTTTCAATTCGTCTGTCTTGCCGATCCGCGGCGACGCCGGACGGGCCGGCATCGGGTTCTCGCTGAACAACGCGACGCTGATCATCGCAGGCCCCGTCGTCGGCTCGTCGGCGCGATCCTGTCGGACATCATGTGCCGCGCGATCAACCGCTCGCTCCGCAACGTGATCCTCGGCGGCTTCGGCGGCGATCATGGCGTGACGAGATGGGCGACGCACGCGGCGATCGTGTCGCGTACGCGCACGATCGCCGGGTCGCGCTGCGTGCTCGTGCGCCAGCCGATTTCTACCGGGTAGTGCGGCAAGTCGACCGGGCAGGCGAGCGCGCGCAGCGAGGTGGATTGCGCGATCGCGCGCGCCGCGTGCGCGGGAATCGTCGCGACGGCGTCGGAACCGGCGAGCAGGTACGGCAACGCGGCGAAATGCGTGGTTGACGCCGCGACGCGCCGCTTGTGGCCGAGCGTGGCCAGCGCCTCGTCGACGATCCCGATCACGCCGCCCGACGATACGAGCAGGTGGTCGCGCCGCAGGAAATCGGCGAGCGTCAGCGTGCGCGGTGGCCGCTCACGGGCGGCCGGGTCGATCAGGCACGCGTAGCCGCCGGTCGCGATCGCGCGCCGGCTGAGCCCGTTCGCCGAGAAGCCGCCGGATGCGATCGCAAGGTCGACGCCGTGCCGCAGCAGCGCGTCGCCGGCGATGCCGCTGTGCGTCTGGCGGAAGATCAGCCGGATGCCGGCGGCTTCCCGCGCGACCGCGTCGATCAGCGCGCGGCCGAGCGCGATCTCGAAGTCGTCCGACAGCCCGATCGAGATCGTGCGGCCGATGCGGTCGCCGCCGTCGGCCGCGATCGCGAGGCTTTCGCGGCAACGGTCGAGCGCGTCGGACAGGATCGGCTTCAGTTCGTCCGCGCGCGGCGTCGGCGCGAGCCCGCGGCCGGTGCGCACGAACAGCGGATCGGCATAGATCACGCGCAGCCGCGCGAGCGCCGCGCTCACCGCCGACTGCGTGAGGCCGAGCCGCAGCGCCGCGCGGCTCGCGCCGCCTTCCTCGTACAGCGCTTCGAACACCTTCAGCAGGTTCAGGTCGAGGCCGGCGATATCATCTGCATTCATGACACTTATCGTTCTATCGATTTGATCGATGACATCTTATCGATAAAGATGGCGTTACCCCATTCACCGGAGACGCCTTCATGTCCACGTCAGTCATCGCTGCGCTGCAGATCGGCGCATCGCCCGCCGGCACGCGCGCCACGCTCGACACGATCCTCGGCTACGAAACCGCGATCCGCGACAGCGGCGCGTCGCTCGTCGTGTTGCCGGAGGCCGTGCTCGGCGGCTATCCGAAAGGCGAGATCTTCGGCACGCGGCTCGGTTACCGGCTGCCCGAAGGCCGCGACGCGTATGCGCGCTACGCCGCGCAGGCGATCGACGTGCCGGGGCCGGAAACCGACGAGCTGGCCGCGCTGTCGCAGCGCACCGGTGCGAGCCTCGTGGTCGGCGTGATCGAGCGCGGCGGCAGCACGCTGTACTGCACGGCGCTGTTCTTCGATCCGCGCGACGGGCTCGTCGCGAAGCACCGCAAGCTGATGCCGACCGGCACCGAGCGGCTGATCTGGGGGCAGGGCGACGGCTCGACGCTGCCCGTCGTCGACACGGCCGCGGGCCGCGCGGGCGCCGCGATCTGCTGGGAGAACCACATGCCGCTGCTGCGTTGCGCGATGTACGCGAAGGGCGTGCAGATCTGGTGCGCGCCGACCGTCGACGAGCGCGACGTCTGGCAGAGCTCGATGCGGCACATCGCGCACGAAGGGCGCTGCTTCGTCGTCAGCGCATGCCAGGTGCAGCCGTCGCCGCGCGCGCTCGGCATCGACGTGCCGGGCTGGGATCCGGAGCGGCCGCTGATTCGCGGCGGCAGCGTGATCGTCGGGCCGCTCGGCGACCTGCTGACGGAGCCGCTGATCGGCGAAGCCGGGCTCGTGACCGCGCGCATCGATACCGATGAACTCGTGCGGGCGCGCTACGACTTCGACGTGGTCGGGCATTACGCGCGGCCCGACGTGTTCTCGCTGCACGTCGACGAGCGGCCGAAGCGGACGGTGGTGTTCGGCGGGTAGGGCGGGGCGCAGCCTGGCGGCCCGGAACAAGGGCAGCGGCGGCGGCGCGCAACGCGCCCGCCGTCGTGCCGCGTCAGCGCATCGGCGCTTCCGCGATCCGCATGTAGTCGGCGATCCGCCGCCCTTCCATGTCCGGAAACTGCTCGTGCACGGTGATGTCGCCCATCCGCGCGATGTCGAAGGTGCGGAAATCGTCGCGCAGCTCGCACCACGCGCCGATCGTCCAGCGCCCGCCCCAGTAGACGAGCCCGAGCGGCCACACGCGGCGTTGCGAATGCGCGCCGAGCCGGTCGCGGTAGCCGAAGCTGACGACGTGGCGCGTGTCGATGGCATGGTGGATCGCGTCGACTTTCGCGCAAAACGTCTCGTCGATGTGGAACGACGGCGCGAACACGGGCAGGCGGTCGAGCGCCGTGCGCTTGTCGGCCGGCATCGCCGACGCGATCTTCGCGAGCGCCGAGCGCGCGCCGCTCGCGAAGCGCGCACCGCCCCAGGTTTCGAGCATGCGTGCGCCGGTGGCGAGCGCCGCCAGCTCCTCGGCCGTGAACGTGAGCGGCGGCAAGCTGGCGTTGCGGTTCAGCCGGTAGCCGATGCCGGCTTCGCCTTCGATCGGCACCCCTGACAGTTGGAGGTCGCGCACGTCGCGATAGACGGTGCGCGGCGACACCGACAGCCAGTCGGCCAGTTGCTGCGCGGTCGTGAGACGACGGCCGCGCAGCAGCTCGGCGATCTGGAACAGGCGGTCGGCACGGCGCGTCATGACGGCACCTCGATTCCAACGGCAGTGGGGACTTCGCGATGATAGCGCCGCGTGGGCCCGACGGCCGCCGCGCTCAGTGGCATTTCGGCGCGTGCAGGCCGACGCGGTTGCCTTCGGTGTCGATCAGGTAGCCGACGTAGCCGTAGTTGTTCGGCAGCTCGACGACCGAACCCTGCACGACGCCGCCCGCGCGCTTCGCGCGGTCGAGCGCCGCGACGACCGATTCGCCGGCGTTCAGGTAGACGAGCACGCCGTTTGCGCTCGGCTTCAGCTGCTGCGGATCGAACACGATGCTGCCGCCCGTGCTCGATGCGTCGCGATCGAACGTGGCCATCGGCACGCCGCCGATGACGGCGCGCTGCAGCGTCGTCTGCAGCACGGTTTCGTAAAAGCGGATCGCCCGGTCGAAATCGAGGGACGGGATGTCGAACCACGCGATCGCGCGCTCCAGCGTGGCATGGGCAGTTGCGGACGTCATGACGAGCTCCTTGTTGCGTTGTTTGTTGTTCGGGTTCGGTGCGGAAACCAGCCTTGCATTGCGCCGGGATTGCAGTGTGATCGCGGCCTGCTGACACCGTATTGTCAGTAGAGTTGTCACCCTTGACATGCAACTGTTTGGTTGCATAATAAGGCCATTGACCCGGGAGTGGCATGGATCTCGTTTTCAAGGCGCTGGCCGACGCCACGCGCCGCCAGTTGCTCGATTTGCTGCACGCGAAAAGCGGGCAGACCCTGTCCGAACTGTGCGACGGGCTCGCGATGAGCCGGCAGGCGGTGAGCAAGCATCTCGCGCTGCTCGAGGCCGCGAATCTCGTCGCGACGACGTGGCGCGGCCGGGAGAAGCTGCATTACCTGAATCCGATGCCGATCCACGACATCGCGGAACGCTGGATCGGCAAGTTCGAGCGTCAGCGCCTGCAGGCGCTGGCGGACCTCAAGCGCGGGCTGGAAGCGGCCGGCGAATCTGGAGACAACGATGAGTAATCCGGCCTTTGTGTACGTGACGTTCATTGCATCGACGCCCGAGCGTGTGTTCGATGCGCTCACCAACGCCGAGCTGACGAAGGACTACTGGGTGCGGCACCGCAACGCGTCGCCCGACTGGCGTCCGGGCTCGCGCTGGGAACATCAGGACTACGACGATCCGTCGCGGGTCGACATCGTCGGCGAAGTGGTCGAGAACGATCCGCCGCACCGGCTGGTCGTCACGTGGCGCACGCCGTCCGGGGAGGGGGAGGCGTCGCGCGTGACCTATCTCGTCGAGCCGCACGAGGGCGTCGTGAAGCTGACCGTCACGCACGACGGGCTGGTGCCGGGCTCGGAGATGGATCGCGGGATTCGCGGCGGCTGGCCGGTCGTGCTGTCGAGCCTCAAGACGCTGCTCGAGACGGGGCAGGCACTGCCGTTCACGATGGGGCGCTGGGCGTGCTCGAAGCACTGAAACGAAACGCCGCCGTTGCCGCGGGCGCGGTAACGGCGGCGTTCCGGTTGCCGCGGCGGGGCCGCGCCGGCGGCCCCGTGGCGGTCATGATGCAGGTTATGCGTCGCCTTCCGGCGTGGCCGGACGCGCCTTCACGCTGCCGGCGATCAGGTCGAAGCGGAACAGTCGGCATTCGAGCGCGCCGTTGAACAGCGGCGTCTTCGCCGATTCGCGCAGCCGCAGCTGGCCCGGCAGCGAACGGTCGGACGTCAGCAGGAACGCCTGCCAGCCCGTGAAGCGCTGCTTCAGCGCATCGCCGAGCGCGTTGAAGAACTCGCTGTCGGGTGCGTCGGTGTGGGTGCGGCGGAATGCGTCGTCGTTGCCGCGGTTGCGGCCCGTCTCGCGCACCTCGCCGCGCGCGCTGCGGCCGCGCACCTCGATCCGCTCGCCGTACGGCGGGTTCGCGAGGATGATGCCCGGGCCGTCGCACGGCGGCGTCATCCCGCGCGCGTCGACCTGCTTGAGCCATACCGACGGCACGCCCGCACGCTCGAGGTTCGCGCGCGCCTTCTCGAGCATGTCGCCGGAGATGTCGCTGCCGTACACACCGAGCGCTTCGCCGCGTTTGCCGCGCGCCGCGCGCTTCGCGTCCAGCGCCGGGACCTTCAGCCCCTGCCACGCGGTGATGTCGTACTGCTTGAGCTTCTCGAAGCCGAACCGGCGCTCGACGCCCGGCGCCACGCCGAGTGCGATCTGCGCGGCTTCCGCGAGGAACGTGCCGCTGCCGCACATCGGGTCGTACAGCGCCGTGCCGGGCGTCCAGCCCGTCAGGCGCAGGATGCCGGCCGCGAGGTTCTCGCGCAGCGGCGCCGCGCCCTTGTCGAGACGCCAGCCGCGCTTGAACAGCGGCTCGCCCGACGTGTCGAGGTACAGCGTGCATTCGCCCGCCGTCAGGAAGGCGAACACGCGCACGTCCGGCGCACCGGTGTCGATGCTCGGGCGCGCGCCGGTCTTGTCGCGCATCCGGTCGCAGATCGCGTCCTTCACGCGCAACGTCGCGAATTCGAGGCTCTTCAGCGGGGATTTGATCGCGGTGATGTCGACGCGCAGCGTCTGCGTCGCCGCGAACCAGCGCTCCCACGGCTGCTCGAGCGCGAGCGCGTAGACGTCCTGCTCGTTGCGGTACGCGCGGTGCGCGATCTTCAGCAGGACCCGGCTCGCGATGCGCGAATGGAGGTTCGCGGCCATGCCGGCGGCCCAGCCGCCGCTGAAGTGGACGCCGCCCGGCACCTGCGCGCCCGCGGTGAACGGCGCGCCGTTCAGGTGGCGGCCGGCGATTTCGGCCAGCTCGGCGGCAAGCGCCGCTTCGAGGCCGCGCGGGCAGGGGGCGAAGAATTCGTACAGGGTGGGCGAGGACATAAGGCGGGTGAGGACGTGCAAAAGTCCACTATTGTACGCGGCGCGGGCGGCCGGGGCCGCCGTTGCGTCGCCTTTCGGTGCCGCGGCGCGGGCCGGGGCG
>NZ_JAAGPH010000222.1:0-8502 GCF_017104705.1 Burkholderia sp. Se-20373
GCGCTACATCCATTACTACAATCACGAACGAATCAAGCTCAAACTGAAAGGACTGAGTCCCGTGCAATACAGAACTCAGTCCTTGGGCGCCTAGCCTTTAACCGTCCAACTTCGTGGGGTCAGTTCATGCGAGCCGGGCTTTTTTTATCGACGAAGCGGCTGCGGACCGTGCGATCAGTTCCCGCTGCCGCGCGTGACGCGGCGCGCCTTCACCGATTCCGCGAGGCCTTCGAGCACCTTCACGCTGTCGTCCCACGCGATGCACGCGTCGGTGATGCTTTGGCCGTAGGTCAGCTCGCAGCCCTCCTTCAGGTCTTGACGCCCCTCGACGAGGTGCGACTCGATCATCACGCCGACGATGCGGGCGTCGCCGGCCGCGATCTGGCGGCCGATGTCGGCGCAGACGGGGATCTGGTTCTCGTGCTTCTTCGAGCTGTTCGCGTGGCTCGCGTCGATCATCAGGCGCGCGGCGAGGCCGGCCTTGCCGATGTCCGCGCACGCGGCGTTCACGCTGTCCGCGTCGTAGTTCGGCGCCTTGCCGCCGCGCAGGATCACGTGGCAGTCCTCGTTGCCCGCCGTCGACACGATCGCCGAATGGCCACCCTTCGTCACCGACAGGAAATGGTGCGGCTGCGAGGCGGCCTTGATCGCATCGACCGCGATCTTGACGTTGCCGTCGGTGCCGTTCTTGAAGCCGACCGGGCACGACAGCCCCGACGCGAGTTCGCGGTGCACCTGCGATTCCGTCGTGCGCGCACCGATCGCGCCCCACGAGATCAGGTCGGCGATGTACTGCGGGCTGATCATGTCGAGGTATTCGGTCGCGGCCGGCAGCCCCATCTCGTTGATCTGCAGCAGCAGCTCGCGCGCGGTGCGCAGCCCTTCGTTGATCTTGAAGCTGTTGTCGAGGTGCGGATCGTTGATGAGGCCCTTCCAGCCCACCGTCGTGCGCGGCTTCTCGAAGTACACGCGCATCACGATTTCCAGTTCGCCCTTGAAGCGCTCGCGCTCCTTCACCAGCCGGCCCGCGTACTCGATCGCCGCCTTCGTGTCATGGATCGAGCACGGCCCGATCACGACGATCAGCCGGTCGTCCATCCCGTGCAGGATGCGGTGCATCGACTGGCGCGAGTTGTAGATCAGCTCGGACGCGGCTTCGGAGCACGCGAATTCGCGGATCAGGTGGGCGGGCGGCGTCAGTTCCTTGAGTTCGCGAATGCGGACGTCGTCGGTGTTGTGCGGGGGCATGCTGTTTCTCCTTGGTTCCGGGCGCGGTTCGGTCAATGCGAGTGCGCGTGCGGCAGATTCATCAATTCAAGCAATTCAGTGGTGTCGGTCGGGGCCGCGGGACCGCTGCGGCGGCGACCGGGTGGCGAAGGGCGAAAAAAAACCGCCGGGTTCGCCGGCGGTTTTTTCGGGAATTTCGGTTGCGCTTTACGCGCCATCAACCCTCTCGATCCGCCAGCGGTCTGAGATACCAAAAAAAGTAAAAATAAAACTTGGCGGACATGACGGAGATTCGGTTCGTCAAAAAAGTTGATTCGGAATTTATACCCCGTCGCCGGTCGGCTGGCAACCAGGAGACGTCGAAAATGCGGATATTCCGCGCATTTTCTTCAAAATGCGCGGAATGTCTGCGCCGCGATGCGGTTATGCCGTACCGCCGACCGTCATCCGGTCGATCCGCAGGGTCGGCTGGCCGACGCCGACCGGCACGCTCTGGCCTTCCTTGCCGCACACGCCGACACCCGAGTCGAGCGACATGTCGTTGCCGATCATGCTGACGTCCTTCAGCGATTCGGGGCCGCTGCCGATCAGCGTCGCGCCCTTCACCGGGTAGGTGATCTTGCCGTTCTCGATCATGTACGCCTCGGACGCCGAGAACACGAACTTGCCGTTCGTGATGTCGACCTGGCCGCCGCCGAAGTTCACCGCGTACAGGCCGTTCTTCACCGACGCGATGATTTCCTGCGGATCCTTGTCGCCATTCAGCATGTACGTGTTCGTCATGCGCGGCATCGGCAGCGCCGCGTACGACTCGCGGCGCGCGTTGCCGGTAACCGGCATCTTCATCAGGCGCGCGTTCAGCGTGTCCTGGATGTAGCCCTTCAGGATGCCGTCCTCGATCAGCGTCGTGCACTGCGTCGGGTTGCCTTCGTCGTCGATGTTCAGCGAGCCGCGGCGGTTCGGCAGCGTGCCGTCGTCGACGACGGTCACGCCCTTCGCGGCGACTCGCTCGCCGATCCGGCCCGCGAATGCCGACGAGCCCTTGCGGTTGAAGTCGCCCTCGAGGCCGTGGCCGATCGCCTCGTGCAGCAGCACGCCCGGCCAGCCCGGCCCGAGCACGACCGTCATCGCGCCGGCCGGCGCGGGGCGGGCGTCGAGGTTCACGAGCGCCGCATGCACGGCGTCGTCGACGTAGCGCGACAGCACGTCGTCGGTGAAGTAGCCGTAGTCGAAGCGGCCGCCGCCGCCGCCGGAGCCGATCTCGCGGCGGCCGTTCTGCTCGGCGATCACCGTGACCGACACGCGCACGAGCGGGCGGATGTCGGCCGCGAGCGCACCGTCGCTGCGGGCGACCAGCACGACGTCGTATTCGCCGGCGAGGCCTGCCATCACCTGCGTGATGCGCGGGTCGCGGCCGCGTGCCATCTGCTCGATGCGCTCGAGCAGCTTGACCTTGGCCGTCGCGTCGAGCGACGCGAGCGGATCGGACGGCAGGTACAGGTCGCGGCCCGAGATGCCCTTCAGCGACGATGCCGCCTTGATCTTCTGGCGGCCGCCGCCGGCCGCCGCGATTGCCTTGGTGGCGGCAGCGGCTTGCGCGATCGCTTCCGGCGACAGGTCGTCGGAATATGCGAACGCGGTGCGGTCGCCCGCGACCGCGCGCACGCCGACGCCCTGGTCGATGCTGAAGCTGCCCGATTTGACGATGCCTTCCTCGAGGCTCCACGCTTCGCTGCGGGTCGCCTGGAAGTACAGGTCCGCGTAGTCGACGCGATGCGTGAAGATGTCGGCGATCGTGCGCGTGAGCAGGCTTTCGTCGAGGCCGTACGGCGTGAGCAGGATGTCCTTCGCCAGCGCGAGGTTGCGGATGCCGGGTTCGATGATGTTCATGCGGATATCGGGGTTTCTCAAAAAGTTGTCGGGTGCTTCTGGGCAGATGGGTTGGCCGCGCGGCGTTTCAAGCGGCGCGGCGGATTCAGGTCAGCACGCGGTGCCGCCACGCGGGCAGGCTCTGGCGCACGTCGGCGATGCGCTGCGGATCGATCGCGCCGAGCACGACGCTGGCGCCCACGTCGCGGACCGCGACGATCTCGCCCCACGGGTCGATCAGCATGCTGTGGCCCCAGGTGCGCCGGCCGTTCTCGTGCTTGCCGCCTTGCGCGGCCGCGAGCACGTAGCACTGGTTCTCGACGGCCCGCGCGCGCAGCAGCGTTTCCCAGTGCGCGCGGCCCGTCGTATACGTAAACGCCGACGGTACGACGATCAGCGTGCAGTCGCCCATCCTGCGATACAGCTCCGGAAAGCGGAGATCGTAACAGACCGACAGGCCGACCCGCCCGAACGGCGCATCGAACGCGACGACCGTATCGCCCGCGCGGATCGTGCGCGCCTCGTCGAACGACTCGTCGCCTTTCTCGAAGTTGAACAGGTGGATCTTGTCGTAGCGCGCGGCTTCGTTGCCGGACGGATCGAACACGAGCGTCGTGTTGAGCACGCGATCGGGTTCCGGCGCCTTCAGCGGCAGCGTGCCGCCGATCACCCAGACGCCGTGGCGACGCGCGGTGTCCGCGAGGAAGCGCTGGATCGGGCCGTCCTGGTAGGGTTCGGCGAGCGCGAGCTTGTCGGTGTCGCGGTGGCCCATGAAGCAGAAATACTCGGGCAGCAGCACGAGCTGCGCGCCTTCGCCGGCCGCTTCCGCGATCAGGCGGCGGGCTTCGGCGAGATTGCGCGCGACGTCCGGCGTGCTCACCATCTGCAGCGCGGCGACCTGGAAGGGCGTGGCGGAACGGGTCTGGTCGGTCATCGCAGGATCGGTTGCGTCATAAATGGGGTGCGGCCCGGCACCGTGCGCGATTCGACACGCGGCTCAATGACTCGCCGCATCGGCCGGACCGTGATTCATCTTACCCTGATCGCCCCGCACCCGCTCGATGTGCGGGTGCGCCCACGAGCCGGTGATCGCGTAGTCGAGCGCGAACGCGTGCGACAGCGTCTCCGACAGCGCGTAGTTCGCGGCCAGCACGCCGACGCCGAGCAGCGGGTTGATGATGGCCGCCCCGATCGCGGCGGCGCCGGCGCTGATCTTCGGCGCGACGTGCGCATGCAGGTCCTGCGTCTCGGCGCCGAGATCGACCGCGCCGCGCACGGCGACGTTCGCGGGCCCCGTCATCATCGAGAAGTCGTCGGTGCGGGCGATCCCGTTCGAGATCTGGCCGGTGCCGGTGATCTTGTCGAACGGCAGCCCCTTGCCGATCACGTCGCGGAAATTCAGCGTCAGGAAGCGCGCGAGGCTCTGCAGGCTCAGCACGCCGAGCAGCTTCGCCGCGCCCGGGTCGACCTTCAGGATCTGGCCGTGTTCGAGATCGATCGCGATCTGGCCGCCGAGCGACGGGAAGTCGAGCCCGGTGGGGCCGCCGCGCCAGCCGACCTTGCCCGTGACCGAGCCGTGGCCGTCCGCCAGCGTGCGCGGCAGGCCGACGCGGTCGAGCAGCGCGCCCGCGTTGCCGATGTCGAGCTTGAAGTCGAACACGGTGCGGCGCGGTGCGTCGCTCTCGTCGGCGCCGCGGGCGAGCGCGCGGCGCGACGTGCGCCAGTTGCCGGTCGCCGTCAGCTTCGCGTCCGGGTTCGACAGCTCCAGCTTGTCGAGCTGCCAGACCGGCGTGCCGGCTTCGTCGATATTGCGCGCGTTGACGACGAGGCGGCCGATGTCGTGGTTGCGCGCGACAACCTGGTCGACGATCAGGTCGATGGACGGCATCGGGCGGTCGGTCGGCGTCGGCAGGTTCATCGCGCGGCCGACGAGATCGTGCTGTGCGCTGTCCGGGATCACGAGCTTCGCGAGCCGCGCGTTCAACACGCCCGCGCCGTTGTGGCCGCCGCCCGGCGCCCACGACAGGTAGCCCGACACCTGGTTCGACGCGATGTTCGCCTGCCACAGCTCGTCGACGTGCGACGCGCCGACGATCACGTTTTCCCAGTTGCGCTTGAGCAGCTTCAGCGTGCCGAAGTGGAGCGCGAAACGCTTCGGCGCGAAGCTCGCGAAATCGACGCGCGGCGCGGCCTGCGGCTCCGGTGCGCGCGGCGTGTCGGACTTCAGCGTATGGGCCAGCGCGAGCCACGCGTCGGCGTCCAGTTCGTTGACGTCGACGGCTGCGCTCACGCCGTCCTGCGGCATGTCGGGCATCCGGTGGATGCCCATCGCGCCGCGCACCGCGCGCAGCGGCTGGCCGCGCGTCGCGTCGAGCAGGTAGGTCGCGGACACGGGGCCGAGCGTCAGGTCGGCGTGCTCGAGGCGCTTGCCGTCCGTCTGCGGCGCCGGCTGCAGCGTGAAGCTGAACGGCATCGGCGTGCCGGCCGCCTTCGCGAACGGCGCGGGGAAATTCAGCGCGACGCCGGTCAGGTCGGAATGCGCGCTGATGTCGGGCAGGCGGCCCGGCGCGCCGCGCACGGCGACCTTGTACGGTGCGTCGCCGACCACGTGCTCGAGCAGCGCGGCGGCCGGGCCGTGCAGGTTCAGGCCGCGCGCGGCGTCGAGTGCGAGCCGGCCGTCGACGTCCACCGTGTACGGCCCGTGCGACTGGAAGTTGCCGTTCGCGCGCACTGGGCCGCCGAGAAAGCGTCCTGAGAGTTCGTGCAGCGACGCGCCGGCCTCGGTGAACCGGACACTGCCGCGCAGTGCGGACAGCGGCGGCACGCCGCTGGTCGTCAGCGTGTTGCCGCCGAATGCGAGCGCGCCTTCGACGTGCGTGTGCGGATGCGCGACGTGCTGCGGAATCGTGATCTTGAGCCCGAGCGACGCG
The DNA here is from genome assembly GCF_017104705.1 of Burkholderia sp. Se-20373. NCBI lineage: Bacteria > Pseudomonadati > Pseudomonadota > Betaproteobacteria > Burkholderiales > Burkholderiaceae > Burkholderia > Burkholderia sp. Se-20373. Next base: position 6,027 of record NZ_JAAGPH010000222.1, read on the forward strand.
GGCCCCTGCGCATCGATCCGCTGGCCGATGTGCCCGCTCATCGTGCCGAGCGAGCTGTTGTCCGCGTAGTCGATCAGGTCGGCGAGCGGACCCTGCGCATGGCCGTCGATGATGAGCGGCGAGTGGGTCGGATTGCCGAGATCGTCGATGCGGCCGGCGACCTTCGTCAGCGCGACGCGCTTGTAGTGTGCGCGGTGGATGTCGAAGCGCAGCTTGTTCTGCGCGAGTTCGAACACGCCGTCGATCCCGTCGAGCGCCGGCCAGACGCTCGGCGTGCCGTTCGCGAGCTTGCGCGGCGGGTACGGCGTCGGTTCGAAGCGGCCGCCGGTGAACGGCGCGACGATGTGGAACACGCCGGCGTCCGGCTCGTGTTCGAACGGGAATTTCTCGAGCGGGCCACGGGCGACGATCGACGCGCCCTTGGTCACCTGGCCGTCCTGCAGCGCGTGGCCGAGATAGTCGCGCAGGTGTTCGGACATCCCGGTCGGCAGGTAGCGCGGGATGCGCGCCACCGACGCGCGGGCGAAATCGGCGCGCAGGTCGAGCGAGCCGCGGCCGTGGCCGGGGTTCGCGTACGAGCCCGACACCGCGATTTCGGCATCGGGATTCGACACGAGCAGGTCGGGCAGCGATACGTCGACGCGCGCGTGTTTCTCGCCGGGCGCGGGCGTGATCGTCCATTTCGCATTGCCGCGCAGCCGGTCGAACGTCAGGCGCGGCTCGTCGAATTCGCCGGGCACCGTGACGGCCGCGTTGACCGTGTCGAAATGCGCGGAGCCGCCCGTCTCGTTCGCGTCGACGCGGCCCCACAGGTTCTCGACACCCGGCCAGCCGGCGCGCGGGTGGCCGCGCGGCGAGAGCCCGGGGGGCGGCTCCTGCGCGGCGAAGCTGATGCCTTGCAGGTCGCCGAGGAAGCGGTAGCGCACGATCGGCGCGGCGCCCGTGCGCCGCTCCTCGTCGGCGAGGTCCGCGTGCGCGGGTTTCGCGCGCTCGACCTCGATGTGATAGTTCGACACCATCCCGCGCGGGTCGATCTTGATCAGCTCGTTGCGCAGGCGGGCCGGCAGCGGCAGCCCGCGGATGAATTCGCTGAGGATGCCGAGATCGACGCGGTCGCCGACGACGCTCAACAACTGCCCCTGGTTCGCGGTCGGCACGCGGTAGCGGGCCGTCAGCGTCGACAGCGCGAGCGAGCGGGCGAGCGGCGTGCCATCCGGCAGCGGCGGCTGGCCGAGCTCCGCGTTGAAGCGCGTCAGGTGCAGCGTGTAGTCGTGGCCGGCGTCGAGCTGCATGTCCCAGCCGAAACCGACCGTCGGCACGTCGAGCCGCGGCTGCGTCGGGCGCACGCGCAGCGCGACGTCCGCGCCCTGCAGGTCGCCGCCCGCCGAATGCAGGTGGCCGTCGCTGAAGGTGGCCCAGATCGCGTTGTCGATCCGGCCCGCGTGGATCGTGAGCGGCATGTCGAGGTAGCGCGCCAGCGTCTGCAGGTCGACCGGGCCCGTCGACAGGTACGCGTCGCCCGTCCAGTTCGACGGCTTGCCGACCGGTGCGAGCGGCTTGTGCTTGAAGCGCGCACGGAAGTCGAGCGGGCCGAGCAGCAGCGTGCCGTTCGCGGGCGCCTGCAGCGCGGCCTTGTGCACGCGGCCGGCATTGAGCACCGCGAGCCGGATGCCCGACAGCACGAGCTCCGGCGCGTCATGCTGCGCGTCGCGCCAGCGCAGCGTGCCGCCGCGCAGCACGATCGCCTCCTGTTTCAGCAGCCACGTGCCGAACGTGTCGTTGCCGCCGTGGGTGGTCGCCACGCCGACGCCCGCGATGCTCAGCGAGCCGTCGGCCGCCCGCGCGACGACCAGGTCGGGCTGGTCGACGATCAGGCTCGACAGCGCGGGCGACAGCCGCAGCAGCGACATCCACGACAGCGCGGCCGTCGCATGCGGCACCGACAGCGCGACCTTGCCGTCATGGCCGCGGATCGTCAGGTTCGTGAGTTCGACGCCCGGCTGCATGCCGGACCAGTTCGGGGAAAGCTTGCCGATTGAAAGCTGCGCGTGGAGCTTGTCGGACACCGCGCGCTCGATACGCGGGCGGAATTCGTCGATGCGGGGCAGCAGGACGTAGCGCAACCCGAGGAAGGCGCCGGACGCGACGAAGTAGGTGCCGATCCCGACTGCCAGCGTCACCCTGAACACGCGACGCAAGACCGGATGATCGTGCTTCGGAGGTCCCGCTTCGGGCGCAGCTACGGCGGATTCCTGACGGTCGGACATGCGGCGGACGGGCGGCGATATGGTAGTTTTGCAGACTGACGTTGAAATGTATCACACGGGTTCGTGCCGGGCGCCGTTGCGGCAGCGCGGCACGGGCTTTCCGGCGCGCGGTTTCGCGACGGGCGCACCCGCCCCGCGACGCCGCGCCGAGTCCATGGAGCCGGTCGGGAGCGGGGCGCGCGTGCGTTTCCCGTGCCGGCCGGCCGTTC
>NZ_JAAGPH010000223.1:0-8345 GCF_017104705.1 Burkholderia sp. Se-20373
CGCGTTCGAGCGCGCGGCGGCAAGCCACGGCGCCGGCGTGCGCGGCATCGTGCGGATCTCGGCCAGCGACGTGATCGCCGTCGAGGTGCTGCCGCCGATGCTCGCGCAATTGCGGCGCAATCATCCGGGGCTCGTCATCGAACTGGTGCCGACCGACCGCCTCCAGGACGTGCTCAAGCGCGAGGCCGACATCGCGGTCCGGATGGCGCCGCCCACGCAGGAGGCGCTCGTTGCCAGACGCATCGGCGCGGTCGATGTCGGGCTGTATGCGCGCGACGACTACCTGGCGCGCAACGGGGTACCCGAGACGACCGACGAACTCGCGCATCACGCGCTGATCGGCTTCGATACGGTCACGCCGTTCATCCGCTCGATGGGCCGCAGCATGCCGCTGTGGAAGCGCGATGCGTTCTCGCTGCGCACCGACAGCAACCTCGCCCAGCTCGCGATGATCCGCGCCGGCTACGGGATCGGCTTCTGCCAGAGCGGGCTCGCGAAACGCGACGCGCGGCTCGTGCGGGTGCTGCCGGACACGCTCGCGATGCAGCTGGAGACCTGGGTCGTGATGCACGAGGACCTGCGGTCGAGCCCGCGCTGCCGCGCGGTGTTCGATGCGCTGGTTGATGGGCTGCGTGCGTATGTGAGCGGCGAAACCGTCGAATAGACGGTTCGCGGCGACGGCACGAACGCAGTGAACGCAGCGCCCGTCTGGCGCTATTCGTAGATTTTCCCGGCGAACAGGATGTCCGCCATGCGCCGCCACGGATTGTCGGGCACGTCGTAGCAACGCAGCCCTTCTTCCGACGCCTCGGCCCAGTCGACCATCGCGTCGAGGTACGCGCCGATCGAGTGGTTTTCCCAGCCGAGCGCGGCGCGGGCGTATGGCGACGGCGGCACGTCGGCCTCGAGCTGGCGCTCCGTGTTCCAGTCGTGGCCGAGCACGCGCAGGAAGTGGATCAGCGAGCGTTCGTCGACCACGCGCTCCAGCGCATCCTGCAGCTTCGCGGCCATCTGGCGTTGCAGTTCGTCGTTCATTTTTATGTTCCTTCGCGCGCCTCTCAGGGACGCGCCGCCGCAGGTCGTGCGGCCCGGTTTTACATCAGCAATTGCCGCGACAGCACCTCGCGCGCCTGCGTGACGGCTTCGCGTTCGCCGGGCATCGGCGGCGTCAGCGAAAACACCGCGTCGGGCAGCGGCGGCAGCCGGTATTTCGCACCGAGCCGCATCATGCCGTCGCCGATCGCCGACGCGCACAGGCAGCCCACCCCGAGCCCCGCCGCCAGCATCGACTGCAGCCCCGCCACCCCCGACGCGCTGTGCACGAGCCGGTACGGCATGTGCTGCTCGTCGAGCGAGCGCACCGCGACCTGATGCATCATGCAGTCGTCCGGCAGCAGCACGAGCGGCAGCGGCTCGGGCAACTGCTCGGCGAGCGCGGGCGATGCGACCCACGACAGCGGCTCGCGCCGCAGCACCCAGCGGGTATCGGCCGACGCCGGCCGGAACGGCCCGCTCGACAGGTTCATCACCACGCCGAGATCGACCTGCCCGCGCGCATGCGCCGTTTCGATATCCGCGCTCTTCATCGCGCTGACGTGCAGGCTCAGCTGCGGGTAGCACTCCCGCAGCCGCGCCAGCAGCCCCGCGACTTCATTGGTCCGGTAGTAATCGGTGATCGCGACGCGCAGCTCGCCCTTGATCGCCTGCCCGCGCACTTCGTCGAACGCGGCCTCGTTCAGCGCGACGATGCGCCGCGCGTGCTGCAGCAGCCGCGCGCCGGCCGGGGTCGGCTCGACCCCGCGCTTGCTGCGCACGAACAGCGGCACGCCGGCGCGCGATTCGAGCTTGCGCACCTGCTCGCTGACCGTCGACTGCGACAGGTGCAGCAGCGGCGCGGCGGCCGTCAGGCTGCCGGCGTCCGCGACCGCCGCGAAAGTACGCAACTGATCCAGGTCGAAACCGCGCATCGCCATGCTCCATCCATCGAGTAATTCGATGGATGCTACCACCAATTCCCGCTTTTCCGATTCATCGCCACCACCGAGAATGGGGGTCGATCGCCCGCCCACGGCCGAACCGGCGCTTCTGTCGCCGTGTCCGGCGTGAATGTGGCACTCATTCTTTCGGACCTGCTTCCATGACGAACGACACCCTTGCCCCCTGCGTGCCGGCCGGCACGGCCGCCGCGGCGACGCCGCGCAGCCACCACGGCTGGGCGCTGGTGGTCCTGCTGGTTGGCGCGATTTTGCCGCCGCTCGACTACTTCATTGTGAATCTCGCGCTGCCGGCCATCCGTGACGGCATCGGCGCACGCCCGGCCGAGCTGCAGCTGGTCGTGTCCGCGTACGCATGCGCGAACGCGGTCGTGCAGATCACCGGCGGCCGGCTCGGCGACCTGTACGGCCGCAAACGCATGTTCATGATCGGGATGGCCGGCTTCGTCGTCGCGTCGACGCTGTGCGGGCTCGCCGGCAGCGGCGCGGTGCTGGTCGGCGGCCGCGTGCTGCAAGGCCTGTTCGCCGCGATCCTCGCGCCGCAGGTGCTCGCCACGATCCGCAGCGTGTTCAGCCCGCAGGAGCAGGTGCGCGTGATGGGCTTCTACGGTTTCGTGTTCGGCCTCGCGGCCGTGATCGGCCAGCTCGGCGGCGGCGCGTTGATCAGCCTGCATCCGTTCGGGCTCGGCTGGCGCGCGATCTTCCTCGTCAACCTGCCGATCGGCATCCTGGCGCTGATCGGCAGCTGGCGCTTCATCCCGGAGAGCCGGCCGCCGAAAGGCCAGCGCATCGACGTGCCGGGCATGGTGCTGCTGTCGCTGTTCCTGCTGATGCTCGTCTACCCGCTCACGCACGGGCGCGAGGCCGGCTGGCCGCTGTGGATGGTCGCGTGCCTCGTCGGCGCGCTGCCGATGCTCGGCGCGCTGCTGGCGGTCGAGGCGCGCCGTCTCGCGGGCGGCCGCGATCCGCTGCTCGACGTGCGCCTGTTCCGCAACCCCGTCGTCGCGCTCGGGCTCGTGCTGGCGTTCCTGTTCTATACGCTGAGCGCGTTCTTCCTGAGCTACGGCATCTACCTGCAGGGCTGCCTGAACTGGTCGCCGCTCGCGTCGGGGCTCGCGATCCTGCCGCTCGGGCTCGGCTTCCTGTCGAGCCCGCTGCTGATGCCGCGACTCGTCGGCCGGTTCGGCGGCTATCGCGTGCTCACGCTCGGTTTCGCGATGCTCGCGGCCGGCGTCGCGACGGCCGCCGCGCTGGCGGGTGCCGCCACGCCGGGCCTCGGCTTTTACGTGGGGATCGCGGCGATCGGGATCGGCCAGGGCCTCGTGCTGCCGTCGGTCGTGCGGATCGTGCTCGCGGAAGTCGACACGGCGCGCGCGGGTGTCGCCTCCGGCATGGTCACCGCGATGCTGCAGATCGGCGCGGCCGTCGGCGCGGCGACGCTCGGCGGCGTGTTCTTCGCCCGGCTCGGCGCGCATCCGGCCGCACTCGATTACGTGCAGGGCTTCAGGACGTCGATGTTCGCGCTGACGGCCGTCCTGCTCGTGTGCATCGCGCTGTCGGCCATGCTCGGGCCGCTGCATCGGCGGCTGCATGCAGGGACGTAAGCGGCACGGGAAGCGTTGCGGCGGCAGGGTCGGACGCGGAAGGAGTGCCGATGCCGATGCAGCCGCTCGCCGGCATCCGGCTCACGCGTGAGGCTGGCGTTGCGCCTGGCGCGCTTCCCATTCGGCCAGCTCGACGCGATAGCGCGCGAGGGCTTCGTCGTAGAGGTCGAAGACGCACGGTGAACAGCCGCTGTTGCAGCAGTCTTCCAGTTCGGGCTGGATGGGCGGGGTCGGACGGGGATCGTCGACGGACGGATCCCCGGAAGGTTGGTTCTGCACGGCGTGGTCCGGTGAAGTAGGACGATCAGTATAGGTCGATCCGGGCCACCGCCGCTTTCGGCTGGCCGAACCGCGCGCCTGCCCACACCCCGCGCGCTTACTTCCCCTGCGCGCCCGGCTTCACGGCCCCCGCGCCCGCCTTGTCGGCCAGCGGCTGCCACGCGGCGCCGAGCGAATACCAGTCGACGCGGCGCGTGAGCGTCATGATGCCGGCGAGGATCGCGAACAGCAGCAGCGAACCGAGCATCAGCGCGTTGTCTTCCGACAGCAGCAACCCGTAGAGCGCCGCGTACAGCACCGCGAGCAACACCGCGAACACCGCCCCGCGCTTCACGCTGTGCAGCACGAACGACAGGTAGAAGGCCAGCAACCCGATGCAGGCGCCGCTCGCCGCGAGATACGCATACGCGAACTTGATGTGCTCGGACAGGCTCAGCAGCAACAGGAAGAACAGCGCGAGCGACAGGCCGACCAGCGTGTACTGGATCGGGTGAATGCGCAGCCGCTTCACGAGCTCGTACATGAAGAAGCTCGCGAACGTGAGCATCACGAACAGCGCGCCATACTTCGTCGCACGCTCGGCCTGCAGATAGACGTTCACGGGTTCGATCACCGACACCGACGCCATTTCGATCGCGCCTTCTCCATCGCCGGAGATGATCTGCTCACGCGCCTTCGTGTTGAACGACGTCACGCGCCAGTTGCCGGTGAAGCCGCGCGCATCGACCGTGCGGTTGTTCGGCAGGAATGCGCCGTCGAAGCTCGGATGCGGCCATGTCGATTTCAGCGAGAAATCGTTCTGGTCGCCCACCGGCGCGAACGCGACGGAATCCGCCCCGCGCAACGGCAGGTCGACGCTGAACGGCACGACCGCCCCCGCGTTGGCGTCCGCCAGCGCCGCGAGATCGACGTTCGCGTGCACGCCCTGGCGCAGGCTGTCCAGCCGTGTGCCCTGCTCGACGTCGAAGCGCGCGCCGCCGATGCGCAGGTCGGGCTGCGCGGTCAGCCCGCGAATGTCGCCGATGCCGATCGACACATAGGCATCGTCGATCTTGAAGCTCACGTGGCCGTCCGCCTGCGGCAGCTTCTTCAGGTCCGGCAACGGCAGCGTGCCGGTCATCCGGCTTGCCAGCTCGTACACCAGCGCCTTGTGGATGCCGCGATAGCGGACGCTGGTCGTCAGCGTGCCGTCGATGTTCAGCGTCTTCGGAAACACGAGCAGGCGCTTCGTCTCGCTGCGCAGGCTCGTCTTCGCCGCGCCGCCGGCCGGCGAATCGTCGCGCACCCGCGTGACTTCCGTGTAGTGCACGACGAGCACGGGGCCCGCCACCGTCTGCGGCCCCGCATAGCTCGACCAGATGCTCTGCAGCGCATCCCGGCGATACGCGGCGCGTTCGTGCACGATGCTTTGCACCATCTGCAGCGGGATCAGGATCAGCAGCGCGAGAAACGCGGTGATCGCGAATTTGAACAACAGGACTCGATTCATGGCCGACAGGTACCGGAGTAAAAGGGTACGGTCAGCATGATCCGGCCCGGTGAAGGGCGATTGAAGCCGGTGTGAAGCGAAGGTGTGGCGAACGTGAAGTCGAAGCGTGTTCAGCCCGCCGACGGCAGCGTGAGCGTCGCGCATGCGCCGCCTTCGTCACGGTTCGCGAGCGCGACCTGGCCGCGGTGCAGCATCGCGACCTCGCGGACGAAACACAGCCCGAGGCCCGTGCTGCGATCCTGGCCGTCGGGGCGCGGCAGCGAATAGAAGCGCTCGAACACGCGCGCCAGTGCGTAGTCGGGCACGCCGGGGCCGTCGTCGGTCACGCGCACGACCGCGACGTGCGCCCTGCCCGCCGGCTGCCGGTCGAGCGCGATGCGGATCGTGCTGCCCTGCGGCGCGAAATCCAGCGCGTTGTCGAGCAGGTTGCCGAGCGCCTGGCGCAGCAGGAACGGATCGCCTTCTACCACCGCCGGGTCGGCCGCATCGTGTGCGTCGATCGCCAGGTTCACGCCGCGCTGCCGCGCGCGCGGCTCGATATCGTCGACGAGCTGTTCGAGCACCGGCCGCAGCGCGACCGGTTCGCGCACCGACAGGCGCTGCTTCTGCTCAACTTCGGCGAGCGCGAGCAGCTTGCGGATCATCTGTTCGAGGCGGCCGGCCTGGCGGCGGATGTTCTCGGTGAAGCGCCGCCGGTTCGCCACCGGCATCTCCTCCTGCAACAGTTCGGCCGCGCCGCTGATTGCCGCCAGCGGGCTCTTCATCTCGTGCGTGAGCGTATGGATGTAGGTCTCGACGTACTGCCGGTCCTCCAGCCGCTGATGCATGCTTTCCACCGCGCGCCCGAGCTCGGCCAGCTCGCTCGCGCCCTGCAGCGGCATGTCGGCCCGCTCGCCCGCCGCGATCGCGCGCGCATAGCGCTGCAGGCGCCGCAGCCCGACCACCAGCCACCACGTGCAGGCCACGCCGATCAGGATCGCACCGCCCATCAGCAATGCGCCGTACAGCATGATCTTGCGCTGGCTGCGCGCGATGAACGGCGCGACCGTCTGGTTCGGTTTCGCGATCGTCAGCACGCCGATGATCTGGTTGCCGTGCCGGATCGGCGCCGCCACGTGCATCACGGTGCTGCTGTCGTCGTTCGGATCGCTGCGCGTGCTGCGCGCCCCATACTCGCCGCGCAGCGTCCGGTACACGTCGTTCCAGCGCGAATAGTCCTGCCCGAGCGCGCGGCCGGACGAGTCGTAGCGCACGATGCCGTGCGCGTCGGTGATGTAGAGGCGGTAGCCGATCGTGTTCTTCTGCACGCCCCACACGTTCGCGCTGATCGGGCGTTCGTGCAGGTTCGACAGTTGCCGCGCGAACGCGCCGTTGGCGATGCGGCCGTTCGCCAGATCGTCGGCGGCCAGCGTCGCGAGCACTTGCGCGGTATCGACGAGCGTGTCCTCCATCGCCTCGCGCACGCCCGGCTTCACCTCCTGCACGAACACGCGCAGCGTGATCAGCGCAGCCAGGCCGACGATCAGGAAAAAACCGAAGAAGATGCGCAGGCCGATATGCATGGGCGGTGCCGGTCGTTACGGTTGCAGCGAATAGCCCATCCCGCGATGCGTGCGGATCGGGTCGCGTTCGGGATCGATCGCGCGCAGCTTCGCGCGCAACGTCTTGATGTGCGTGTCGACCGTGCGGTCGGCCGAATCGAAGGCCTCGTGCCACACGAGGTCCATGAGCTGTTCGCGCGAATAGATGCGCCCCGGATGCCGGACCAGCAGCGCCAGCAGCCCGAACTCGTAGCGCGTGAGGTCCAGTGCGTGGCCGAGCCACGCTACGCGGGCCCCGTCGGTGTCGAGTGTGAAACCCGGTGCGGTTGTCTCGGCCGGTGCGGGTGATGTTGCAGGCGAGGATGCCGCTTCGGGCGCGGCCGTCCGGTAGAACCGCCGCAGGATCACGCGCACCCGCGCCGCCAGCTCGCGCGGTGAAAACGGCTTGACCACGTAATCGTCGGCGCCGATCTCGAGCCCGACGATCCGGTCGATTTCATCGTGCCGCGCGGTGAGGAAGATCACCGGCACGTCGGAGAACGTGCGCAGCCGCCGGCACACCTCGAAGCCGCTGAGATCCGGCAGGCCGACGTCGAGCACCACGAGATCGACGCGCGTGTCGCGCAGGTGGTCGAGCGCCGCCTGGCCGAGCATGCAGTGAACGGTCTGCATGCCGTCGGTGCCGAGGGCATAGATGATCGTGTCCGCGATCGCCACTTCATCTTCGACGATCAGGATAGTGGGCTGATGCATGGTCTCAGGCAGGGCTCGCGCAATCCGGTGCGACATTGTACGCACGGCCGGCCGTGGCGCGAGCCCCTGCCTTGCCCTGCCGCGCTATGCCACGCGGCCGGTCACCGGAATCGACGCGCCGGTGATCGCCTGCGCATCGGCCGACAGCAGGAAGCCGATCGTCGCCGCGATCTGCTCCGGCTTCACCCAGCGCGTGAAATCCGCGTCCGGCATGTCCGCGCGGTTCGGCGGTGTGTCGATGATGCTCGGCAGGATCGCGTTCACCGTCACGCCGCGGTCGAGCAGTTCGGCCGCCAGCGCCTCGGTGAGCCGCGCGACGCCGGCCTTCGCGGCCGCGTAGGCGCCCATCCCCGTGCCGGCCTTGAACGCCGCGCCCGCGCCGATGTTGACGATGCGCCCGGCCGGGTTCGCCAGCAGGTGCGGCAGCGCGGCCTTCGATGCGTTCAGCGCGGTCTTCACGTTCAGTTCGTACATGCGGTCCCACGTGGCGGCGTCGCCGTCGGCGATCGTCTGCCACACGAACGCGCCCGCGATGTTCAGCAGCGCATCGACCCGGCCGAATTCGCGCTGGACGGTGTCGAGCGCCTGCGCGGCGGCCTGCGGATCGACGAGATCGATGCCGCCGATGCGCAGCGCGTCGCCCGGCACGCCGGGCAGCGCCTGCGCCGCCGGGGCCGCGCCGCGG
>NZ_JAAGPH010000224.1:0-8382 GCF_017104705.1 Burkholderia sp. Se-20373
CGACCTGCTCGACCACCGATAGCTTAAAAGCCAGGCTGTAGTCCCGCTGCGTCCGCTTGATCTCTTGCTCCACTTGGCACCTCTTCGTTTCAGCGAAAAAGTGTCAACCTATTTCAGGACGGGTCAGCGCCAAAGCAAAAAGCGCCGATCGTCGATCGGCGCTTTTTTCATGGACGGCCAGTTGCCGGCGCGTCAGTGCTTGAGGCGGCCAAGCAGCAGGAACTCCATCAGCGCCTTCTGCACGTGCAGGCGGTTTTCCGCTTCATCCCACACGACGCTCTGCGGGCCGTCGATCACGCCGGCCGTCACTTCCTCGCCGCGGTGCGCGGGCAGGCAGTGCATGAAGAGGGCGTCCGGGTTCGCGTGCCCCATCATTTCCTCGTCGACGCACCAGTCGGCGAACGCCTGCTTGCGGGCCTCGTTCTCGGCCTCGAAGCCCATGCTCGTCCACACGTCGGTGGTAACGAGATCGGCGCCCTTGCATGCTTCGTTCGGATCGTCGAACACCTCGTAGAACGGCGCGCTGTCGGGCGACACGAGCTTCATGTCGAGCGCGTAGCCGGGCGGCGTGGACAGGCGCAGCTTGAAGCCGAGGATCTGCGCGGCTTCGATCCACGTGTAGAGCATGTTGTTCGCATCGCCGACCCAGGCAACGGTCTTGCCGGCGATCGGGCCGCGGTGCTCGTAGTACGTGAAGATATCGGCGAGCACCTGGCACGGGTGGTACTCGTTCGTCAGGCCGTTGATCACCGGCACGCGGGAATTGTCCGCGAAGCGCTTGATGACCTCCTGCTCGAACGTGCGGATCATGATGATGTCGACCATTCGCGAGATGACCTGCGCGGAATCCTCGACGGGTTCGCCGCGGCCGAGCTGCGTGTCGCGCGTGCTCATGAAGACGGCGTGGCCGCCGAGCTGGAAGATCCCGGCCTCGAACGACAGGCGCGTGCGCGTCGAGCTCTTCTCGAAGATCATCGCGAGCGTGCGGTCGTGCAGCGGGTGATAGGTCTCGTAGTTCTTGAACTTGCGCTTCAGGATACCCGTGCGTTCGAGCACGTACTCGTAGTCTTCCAGCGAGAAATCCTTGAACTGCAGGTAGTGACGAATGGTTTTGGCGGTCATGAAGCGAAATACGGCGGGTTGCACCCGGCAGCAAGGCCGGACGGCGCCGCCGTCGGGTGTGGATAACTCAAAGCAGCATAAAGGATTTTCTGTGCTTTGACGAGCCGCCGAGAGAAGCGGGGCACGATCGCCGCGCGCGTCAAGCGACGCAGGAGGAAGGGGGCGGGACGGCGCGCGATGGCGCGCTGCGGTATAATTCAAAAGTTTTCTCCAGCCCGGCAGGCAAGCCTCCTCTCGCTCTGCCGGACACAAGCCGTGCGCTGCACAAATCCGGTGCAGTCCGCCGGTGGCGCGCGCCGACGTCCTGTTTTCGGGATATCGGAATGCTTGTGCCGCCGTCCGTTTCAGCTTTGTGTTCGCGTATCCAGGCGCCGTTGCCTGGGCATCGCCGGGCCGTCACTTGGGTAACCACATGGCTGAAACCCCTCCGACCGAATTCTTCATCCAGGGCATCACGAAAGACGGGAAAAAGTTTCGCCCGAGCGACTGGTCGGAACGTCTGGCCGGTGTGATGGCCTGTTTCGGGCCGGGGGCGAGCGGACCGAACGCGCGCCTCAAGTATTCGCTCTACGTGCGTCCGACGATGCTCGGCGACCTGAAATGCGTGATCCTCGATTCCCGGCTGCGCGACGTCGAGCCGATGGCATTCGATTTCGTGCTGAATTTCGCGAAGGACAACAACCTCGTCGTGACCGAGGCGTGCGAACTGCCGGACTACGACGCGAAGAAGTGATGCCGGCGCGGGCGAGGGCGCTTGCCGCGCCCGCCCTCGCGGCAGCTGTCACCGGCCCCGCAGGATGCGCCGGCGACAGGCGACAAAAAAGCCCGCCTAGGCGGGCTTTTTTGCGATCGCAGGAAACAGGAACGCCCGCGTGAGCGGGCGCACCGGATTTACGCTGCTGCCTGCAGACCCTTGACGGCTGCGGCCAGGCGGCTCTTGCTGCGAGCGGCCTTGTTCTTGTGAACGATCTTCTTGTCGGCGATCGTGTCGATCGTCTTGACGGCAGACTTGAACAGCTCTGCAGCCTTTGCTTGATCGCCGGCGTCGACAGCCTTGCGAACAGCCTTGATCGCGGTACGGAATTTCGAGCGCAGCGCCGAGTTGTGCGAATTTGCCTTCGCGGCCTGGCGGGCGCGCTTGCGTGCTTGTGCGGAGTTAGCCATGACGGTTCCTTATCCTGTCCTGTTTCCAGAGCTTGGAGCCTAGACGGCCAAGCGCTGCTTTTCGATCCGTCCCCTGAGAGCGATTGCCCAGGGGCGCATAAAAAACGGTGATTTTAACCGAGGCAGGGACATGAAAACGGCAGTTGCCGTGCATGTACGAGCCTAGAAACCGGCGATTATAGCAACGAAATCAAGCGCGTGGCAAGTTCAACGTGACACCCGCCAAGGACGGCGCCGAACGCGTGCGCGCTTTTCGGCATCGGCCGCTGGCCGGGCCACGCAACGTCCGTATAATAAGCGCCCCATGAATCTATTCCGAGCCCTGCTGACGGTCAGCGGCTTCACGCTGCTGTCGCGCGTGACCGGACTGGCCCGCGAGACACTGATCGCCCGTGCGTTCGGTGCCAGTCAATACACCGACGCGTTCTACGTCGCCTTCCGTATCCCGAACCTGCTGCGCCGCCTGTCCGCCGAAGGCGCGTTCTCGCAGGCGTTCGTGCCGATCCTCGCCGAGTTCAAGAACCAGCAGGGGCACGATGCAACGAAAGCGCTCGTCGACGCGATGTCGACCGTGCTCGCGTGGGCGCTTGCCGTGCTGTCGGTGGTCGGGATCGCCGGCGCATCGTGGGTCGTGTTCGCCGTCGCGTCCGGCCTGCACACCGACGGGCAGGCGTTCCCGCTCGCGGTCACGATGACGCAGATCATGTTCCCGTACATCGTGTTCATCTCGCTGACGACGCTCGCTTCCGGCGTGCTGAACACGTACAAGAGCTTCTCGCTGCCCGCGTTCGCACCGGTGCTGCTCAACGTCGCGTTCATCGCCGCGGCCGTGTTCGTCGCGCCGCACCTGAAGGTGCCGGTGTTCGCGCTCGCGTGGGCCGTCATCGTCGGCGGGGTGCTGCAGTTCCTCGTGCAGCTGCCGGGCCTGAAGAAGATCGACATGGTGCCGCTGATCGGTCTCAATCCGCTGCGCGCGCTGCGCCACCCGGGCGTGAAGCGCGTGCTCGCGAAGATGGTGCCCGCGACGTTCGCGGTGTCGGTCGCGCAACTGTCGCTGATCATCAACACCAACATCGCGTCGCGGCTCGGGCAGGGCGCCGTGTCGTGGATCAACTACGCCGACCGCCTGATGGAATTCCCGACGGCGCTGCTCGGCGTCGCGCTCGGCACGATCCTGCTGCCGAGCCTGTCGAAGGCGCACGTCGATGCCGATTCGCACGAGTATTCGGCGCTGCTCGACTGGGGCCTGCGCGTCACGTTCCTGCTCGCGGCACCGAGCGCACTCGCGCTGTTCTTCTTCGCGACGCCGCTCACCGCGACCCTGTTCAACTACGGCAAGTTCGACGCGCATACCGTCACGATGGTCGCGCGCGCGCTCGCGACCTACGGGATCGGCCTCGTCGGCATCATCCTGATCAAGATCCTCGCGCCGGGCTTCTATGCGAAGCAGGACATCAAGACGCCCGTGAAGATCGCGATCGGCGTGCTGATCGTCACGCAGATCTCGAACTACGTGTTCGTGCCGCTGATCGGCCACGCGGGCCTGACGCTGAGCATCGGCGTCGGCGCGTGCCTGAACTCGCTGCTGCTGTTCATCGGGCTGCGCAAGCGCGGCATCTACCAACCGTCGCCGGGCTGGCTGCGCTTCTTCGTGCAGTTGATCGGCGCGGCGCTCGTGCTCGCCGGCCTGATGCACTGGCTGTCGATCAGCTTCGACTGGACCGGGATGCGTACGCAGCCGCTCGATCGCATTGCGCTGATGGCCGCGTGCCTCGTGCTGTTCGCTGCACTATATTTCGGTATGTTGTGGGTGATGGGCTTCAAATACGCTTATTTCAGAAGGCGCGCCAAGTGACGACCGCAATGACCCGCGTCCTCGACTACTTCAGCACGCTCGTGGCAGACGACGACAGTCTGCCCGTCACGGAAGCGGCGCTGTCGCTGGCGCAGGACGCGTATCCCGACCTCGACCTGCAGGGCACGCTGGCCGAACTCGACATGCTGGCGGCGCGGCTGCGCCGGCGGCTCACGGACGATGCGGACCTGAAGGGCCGCGTCGCCGCGCTGAACGATTTCTTCTTCCGCGAGCTCGGCTTCGCGTGCAATCACAACGACTACTACGACCCCGATAACAGCCACCTGAACGCCGTGCTGAAGCGGCGGCGCGGGATCCCGATCTCGCTGTCGGTGCTGTACCTGGAGCTCGCCGAGCAGATCGGCGTGCCGGCGCGCGGCGTGTCGTTCCCCGGCCATTTCCTGCTGCGCGTCACGCTGCCGGACGGCGACCTGATCATCGATCCGGCCAACGGCCATTCGCTGTCCGAAGCCGAGATGGTCGAGATGCTCGAGCCGTACGTGGCGCGCGCGGCCGGCGCGGTCGACAGCGCGTTGCGCGCGCTGCTGCAGCCGGCGACCAGCCGCGAGATCATCGCGCGGATGCTGCGCAACCTGAAGACGATCTATCTTCAGACGGAACGCTGGCAGCGGCTGCTCGCGGTGCAGCAGCGGCTCGTGATCCTGTTGCCCGAGCACCTCGACGAAGTCCGCGACCGCGGTTTCGCGTATGCGCGGCTCGATTACCTGCGGCCCGCGCTCGAGGATCTCGAACTGTATCTTGGCGAGCGGCCGGACGCGGACGACGCCACCGTCGTCGAGTCGCAGGTGACCGAATTGCGGCAGCGGATGCAGCGCGACGGCGAGGACTGAGCCGCCGCCGCGCCGCCGTAACCCTGAATGAAAGGACGCCCGCATCGCGGGCGTTTTTTCGTGCCTATTTCGGCTGCATCCGGATCGCGCCGTCGAGGCGGATCACTTCGCCGTTGAGCATCGGATTCTCGACGATCTGGCGCACCAGCAGCGCGTATTCGGCCGGTTTGCCGAGCCGTGGCGGAAACGGCACCATCGCGCCGAGCGCGTCCTGCACGTCCTGCGGCATGCCGAGCAGCATCGGCGTCTCGAACAGGCCGGGCGCGATCGTCATCACACGGATGCCGCTGCGCGACAGGTCGCGCGCGATCGGCAGCGTCATGCCTGCGACGCCTGCCTTCGACGCCGCGTACGCGGCCTGGCCGATCTGCCCGTCGAACGCGGCAACCGACGCGGTGCTGACGATCACGCCGCGCTCGCCATCTGCGGTCGGCGCGGTGGCCGCCATCGCGGCGGCCGCGAGCCGGATCATGTTGAACGTGCCCACGAGGTTCACGTTGATCGTCTTCGCGAACACGTCGAGCGGATGCGCGCCGTCCTTGCCGACGGTCTTCGCGGCGGGCGCGATGCCCGCGCAGTTCACGAGACCGCGCAGCGTGCCGGCTTGCGTCGCCGCGCTGACTGCCGCGTGCGCGTCGGCTTCGCTCGACACGTCGCAGTGCACGAAGATGCCGCCCAGTTCGGTCGCGAGCGCGGTGCCCGCCGCGTCGTTCAGGTCGGCGAGCACGACCGTGCCGCCTGCCTGCGCGAGCATCCGCGCGGTGCCGGCGCCGAGGCCCGATGCACCGCCCGTGATCAGAAACACGTTGCCGCGAATTTCCATGGTTGCCTCCGTTATTGAGCGCCTCTGGCGCGACAGCGCTCAGGGCCGCCCCATGCTGGATGGTCGACCGCGGTTGGCGCTTCGGCGCGTGTTGCGTTGCCGCGCGAAGCGGTTGCCCGGTCCGATGCCGCGCGACCGGTTGAAATGATGGGCGCCGGTAGCAGGGGCCCCCGGCACCCGACCGATTGTACGGGGCACGCTCGCGCGACGGCAGAACCGGAGCGGTCGTGCCAATTCCGGCCGGGCAAAAAAAAGCCGCCCGGAAAGGGCGGCTTGCGGGTGCGCGACGCGCTGCTTACTTCAGTGCGCCAAACGCGCGCTCGCGGATTTCCTCGACGCTGCCGAGGCCCGAGATCTTGCGGTACTGCGGTGCCTTCAGGCCGTTTTCCTCGCCGCGCTGCGCCCAGTCGCCGTAGTACGTGATCAGCGGCTTGGTCTGCGCTTCGTACACTTCGAGGCGCTTCTTGACGGTTTCTTCCTTGTCGTCGTCACGCTGGATCAGCGGCTCGCCCGTCACGTCGTCATGGCCTTCGACCTTCGGCGGGTTGAACTTGACGTGGTACGTGCGGCCCGATGCCGGGTGCGTGCGGCGGCCGCTCATGCGCTCGATGATTTCCGAGAACGGCACGTCGATCTCGAGCACGTAGTCGATCGCGACGCCGGCTTCCTTCATGGCGTCAGCCTGCGCGATGGTGCGCGGGAAACCGTCGAACAGATAGCCGTTCGCGCAGTCGGATTCCTTCAGGCGCTCCTTGACGAGGCCGATGATCAGCGCGTCCGGCACGAGCTTGCCGGCGTCCATGTAGCCCTTCGCCTCGACGCCGAGCGGCGTGCCGGCCTTCACGGCCGCGCGCAGCATGTCGCCCGTCGAGATTTGCGGGATGCCGAATTTTTCCTTGATGAAGTTTGCCTGGGTGCCCTTTCCCGCGCCGGGCGCGCCCAACAGGATCAAACGCATGGTGATATCTCCAGTATGTAGATTCGTGTGGCGAGACGAAAAAAGCGCCGGCGACGATGTGCGCGGGGCTTGCCTGGCGCGTGGCGGACCGGTCTGATGCGGCGCGTCGGGTTGGGCGACGCGCGGCTGCCGGCAGGGCCGCGGGCGGGGTCAAGCGAGGACGCGCTGGTCGCGGACGGCTCGCACAATCGCCTGATTATGCCACGGGTTATTTTGATGACGGCTGAAAAAGGGCCTGCACGCGTGCGAGATCGGCCGGCGTGTCGATCCCGGCTTCCGGTGCGGACTCGGTGATCAGCACTGCGATGCGCTCGCCGTGCCAGAGCGCGCGCAGCTGTTCGAGCTGCTCGGCCTGTTCGATCGGCGCCTGTGCCAACGTCGGATAGGTGCGCAGGAAACGCGCGCGATACGCATAGAGGCCGATGTGCCGGTAGACCGGGAAGGCCGGTGCCGGCATGGCCGCGACGTCGGGCCAGTGCGGCTGGTACGCGTCCCGGCTCCATGGAATCGGCGCGCGCGAGAAGTACAGCGCGACGCTCTGCGCGTCGAGCGCGACCTTCACCACGTTCGGGTTGAACACGTCGGCCGCGTCGTGGATCGGGTGGGCGGCCGTCGCAATCGCGCAGGCCGGATGCGCGGCGAGGTGCGACGCTACGTCGCGCACGAGCACGGGGTCGATCAGCGGCTCGTCGCCCTGCACGTTGACGACGACGGTGTCGTCGCGCCACCCGAACGTCGCCGCGACTTCCGCGAGCCGGTCGGTGCCGGACGGATGGTCGGCGCGTGTCAGCACCGCTTCGAAGCCGTGATCGCGGGCTGCATCGAGCACGCTCTGCGCGTCCGACGCGACCAGCACCTGCTGCGCGCCCGCTTCGCGCGCACGTTCGGCGACGCGCACGACCATCGGCTTGCCGCCGAGATCGGCGAGCGGCTTGTTCGGGAGCCGCGTCGACGCGAGCCGGGCGGGAATGACGGCGATGAAGGGTTGAGTCATCGGGGAGGACGGTGAGGAAAGCGGAGCGGGCGGCGCGTCGGGGCGGGCCGCCCGGCGGGTCCGGCGCCCTTGCCGCGGACGTGCCGAGGCGAGGGCCGGGTCGGGCGGCTTAGCGGCCGGCCGGGTCGACCGGCGTGCCTTCGACGGTCTGGCGCGCTTCGTCGACCAGCATCACGGGGATGCCGTCGCGGATCGGGTAGGCGAGCTTGTCCGCGTTGCAGATCAGTTCCTGCGCGGCACGGTCATAGTGGAGCGGGCCTTTGCAGATAGGGCACACAAGGATTTCAAGCAGGCGAGCGTCCACGGAGTTTCTCCACAACGAGGGCAATGAGGCGAGGGTCGAGCGCGGCTTCGACGGGGACAACCCACAGTCGGGCGTCGCGCCAGGAAGCGCCCAATTTTACTGCATCCTTCTCGGTGATCAGGATCGCATCGACGGCGTCGTCGACGAACGGATTGTCGGCGAACGCGTAGTGGTCGGGCAGCGCGCGCGTCGCGGGCGCGTCGCGCTGTGTCGCGCTGCACGTGCATCACGGGCTCAGTGCGAATGCCGACGCGTGGGTGGCGCATGCCGAGACCAGCGCCGCAGGGCTCGGTGTCGCGTTCGAATCGATG
>NZ_JAAGPH010000225.1:0-8276 GCF_017104705.1 Burkholderia sp. Se-20373
GTCGAACAGTCGGTGCACATCTACAACCATGAGCGACCGCATACGGCTCTGAAATACAAAACGCCCGATGCGGTGCATCGGGCGTTCTAGTGCCTGGATACTGTCAACCTATTCCAGGACTTGACATGCGTGACGCGTCAGCCGCGCTTGCGCTCGTAGACGACGAACGCATAGCCGAACGTATTCGGCGCGGCCGCCTGGTGGGCATCGCGCGACACTTCCTGCCACTGCGCGGCGTCGGGCGCCGGGAACGAGGCGTCACCGTCGAAGTCGGCGTCGATCTCGGTGACGACCAGCTTGTCGGCAAGTGCGAGCCCTTCCGTGTAGAGCTGCGCGCCGCCGATCAGGAACGCCTCGGGCACGCCGTCGCGCGCGGCGAGCGTCAGCGCATCGGCGAGCGACGTGACCGAGTCGCAGCCGTCGAAGCGACGCGTTGCATCGCGCGTGACCACGATATTGCGGCGGCCCGGCAGCGGCCGGCCGATCGACTCGTGGGTCTTGCGGCCCATCACGATCGGTGCGCCCATCGTCGTGCGCTTGAAGAAGGCGAGATCCTCGGGAAGTTTCCAGGGCAACTGGTTGTCGCGGCCGATGATGCCGTTGCGGGCACGCGCGACGATCAGAGTCAACGTCGTCATGAAGGTCGGGGAAAGGAAAACGGGAATGGCGCCGATTTTACCGGAACGGCGGCACGCGCCGGTTCCGGGGGCGCGCATCCGCCTTTCCGCACTGCGCGCCGCGACGCCCGAGTCAACGCGTCGCGGCGACGGAATGAATAAAAAGAGTGCCCGCCGGGGGACGGAGCACAAGAACCGTTTCGTGTTGCGAGCGCGACGATGCCGGTATCGTCGCGCTCAAATCAATACGTCATCCTGATCAAGTGGATCGGCTCGTGCGTCACTGATGCGTACTGCCTTGCGTGGTGCCTTCCATCGCGTGCTGCAAATCGCCCGGCTGCGGTGCCGGACGTGGCGTCGGCAATTGAGGCGGTGGCGGGATCTCGTCCCACAGGGTCACTGACGTCCTGCCGGCCGGCAACGGTTGCGGTGACGACACGGTCACGATGCCGAACCCGTTGCCGTGCTGCATGCTCGGCGTGTTTGCCGCAAGCAGCATGGCGCGATCCGGATTCGTGCTTTCGTCCGCGCGTACGGGCGCGGGCGGGCCGGCGACCGCGACCGCGATGGTCATCGGCACGAAAGAAAGTAAAAGATGTTTTCGCATGGTCGCTGTCTCCGACGATTGCCATGTTCAGCGAAATGCATGCCATCGCGCCGGGACCGTTGTCGAGACTGCGATTCGTGCTCAAGCGTTGCGAATTGTGTCGGAAAACGGCTGAAAATGTTTCAGGCCTGAAACGAGGGGGCTCGGGAATACTGCGGATTCAATCGATACGCGTCAAGGATGAAAATCGTCGCAAGTGTTGATGACAGAGCGTATCGCTGCGCCGGGGCTATGTGCAGACGATTGACATGCATCGACCTCCTGAGCGATACGGCCGCATCGCTCACCGCGCTGAAATCGGATTGTCGTATTCAGTGCCTATAACTAAGCTGTCTTGATCAAAATAACTGGACGCGAGATAAGCGCCATCATGCGAGGCTTTGTCGTCGCCACGCATCGGCATGGCGAATCGAGCCGCCTTCGGCTGACCCGATTCGATCCTTTTCGCACGTGACCTGGCGTGCACGGCAATCGTTAGACGGTTGATGAACGGGGTGAGCATATGGGCGCCGATCTGCGGCACGTGATTTACTATTCGCGCGAACCGAACGACGCGTTGCGCGGCCATTTCGACGAATGCGGTTGGCGTGTCGATCTCGCGGAGACCGTGCGAGACGTACGGCGCGTCGTGCAGCATGGTGTCGCAACGGCCGGGCTGCTCGATTTTTCGCCGGGCTTCAAGCCTTCCGACCTGCGCGAACTCGAATCCTGTCTGAGCATTCAGCACATCGGCTGGATCGCGGCGACGCGTCGCGGCCAGTTGCAGGACGCTACGCTGCGCCATCTCATTCGCGACTACTGTTTCGACTACGTGACGATGCCGTACGAGACGGCGCGGATCGTCGAGACCGTCGGCCATGCACACGGGATGATCGCGCTGACCGAAACCGTTGCGCCGCCCGTCGGCGCCGGACGCAGCGAAGGCGAAATGGTCGGGACCTGCGATGCGATGCTCGGGCTCTTCAGGACGATACGCCGCGTCGCGGCGACCGACGCGCCGGTGTTCATCTCCGGCGAATCGGGTACGGGCAAGGAACTGACGGCGGTCGCGATTCACGAACGTTCGTCGCGCGCGCAGGCGCCTTTCATCGCGATCAATTGCGGTGCGATTCCGTCGACGCTGCTGCAGGCCGAACTGTTCGGCTATGAGCGCGGCGCGTTCACCGGCGCGAACCAGCGCAAGATCGGCCGCGTCGAGGCCGCCAACGGCGGCACGCTGTTTCTCGACGAAATCGGCGACTTGCCGCTCGAAAGCCAGGCGAGCCTGCTGCGCTTCCTGCAGGAAGGCAAGATCGAGCGGTTGGGTGCCCATGTGTCGGTGCCCGTCGACGTGCGCGTGATCTGCGCGACGCACGTGGACATGGAAGCGGCGCTGCGCGAAGGGCGGTTCCGCGAGGACCTGTTTCATCGCCTGTGCGTGCTGAAGATCGAGGAGCCGCCGCTGCGCGCGCGCGGCAAGGACATCGAGGTGCTCGCGCGCCACATGCTCGAGCGTTTCAAGGGCGACGCGCATCGTCGCCTGCGCGGCTTTTCCCCTGATGCGGTCGCGTCGTTGTACGGCTATTCGTGGCCGGGCAACGTGCGCGAGCTGATCAATCGCGTGCGCCGTGCGATCGTCATGTCGGAAGGCCGGATGATCACCGCGGCGGATCTCGAGCTGAACGACTTCGCGACGCTCGCACCCGTGTCGCTGCTGGAGGCGCGCGAGGCGGCCGAACGGCAGGCGATCGAGCAGGCGCTGTTGCGCCATCGCGGCCGTTTCGCGGATGCCGCACGCGAACTCGGTGTGTCGCGCGTCACGCTCTACCGGCTGATGTGCGCACACGGCATGCGCGATCGCGGCGACACGCTGGCAGGGTTTTCGGCGCCGTTGCCGGAGCTTCCTCACCACGCTTGCTAAAATTGGCGGGTACGGCCGCCCTCGCGGCCGAAGGAACCCGCATGAAACAGTATCTCGATCTCGTTCGTACCATTCTCGATACCGGCACCTGGCAGGAGAACCGCACGGGGATCCGCACCATCAGCATGCCGGGCGCGATGCTGCGCTTCGACCTGCAGCAAGGCTTTCCGGCCGTGACGACCAAGAAGCTGGCATTCAAGTCCGCGATCGGCGAACTGGTCGGCTTCCTGCGCGCGACGCGCAGCGCGGCCGATTTCCGCGCGCTCGGCTGCAAGGTGTGGGATGCGAACGCGAACGAGAACGCGCAATGGCTCGCGAACCCGTATCGCCAGGGCGTCGACGATCTCGGCGACGTATACGGCGTGCAATGGCGCCAGTGGCCGGGCTACAAGGTGCTCGACGCGGGCGCCGACGCGCAGATCGCCGATGCGACGCGCCGCGGCTTCCGGATCGTCACGCGTTTCGACGAAGACGGCGCGCCGAAGGTGCTGCTGTACAAGGCGATCGACCAGTTGCGCCAGTGCCTCGACACGATCATGGAGAATCCGTCCGACCGCCGCATCCTGTTTCACGCGTGGAATCCGGCCGTGCTCGACCAGATCGCGCTACCGGCGTGCCACCTGCTGTACCAGTTCCTGCCGAATGCGACGAAGCGCGAAATCTCGCTGTGCCTGTACATCCGCAGCAACGACGTCGGCCTCGGTACGCCGTTCAACCTGACGGAAGGGGCCGCGCTGCTGGAACTCGTTGGCCGGCTGACGGGCTACACGCCGCGCTGGTTCACGTATTTCATCGGCGACGCGCATGTGTTTCTGGAACCAAAAAAAGTACCAACCTACCACTGACATTGGATTGCAGCCGAATTCGGCTTGGTACTTTGGATAAAAGTACCATTTTTTCTGCGGAACCCGACACCGTGCGTGGCTATCCATGAGGGCTTTCTGGATGGTCAACCGACGTTAATCAGAAAGAAGGTTGAGAGAGAAGGGTTGTCGCCCTCCTTTCCGGGATGTTCACTAGTCTGTACTCGGACTCTAGTGGCCTCGTCGGTCATGAGTGGCCAGCGCCTCCTCGCGAAGATTTCGGGGCGCTCGCTGACCTTGTTCAGTCATATGTTGCGTGGGAATGTTCGGGGTAGAACGCCAATGCGTTAGCGCAGTTTTGCCTAATTTGCGACTCCGTTCTCGAGTCAGTCGGTGCGCGAGCCCCGGCCTAGGCTTCGAACGACAGCATGCGGCTGTCCCTTAGGTCGCTTGGGTGAAACGAAATCAGCCGCTGTCGGACCCTGTGGCACGGTTTTCTCCATGCAGACGCTATGAAGTCGCCTAAGCAGGCTCCGGCTGGGATTGCGCCTACGGCTTTCAGAGAAGGTCAGATGGATTGACGCGTAGGCCCTGGCAAAAGAGCTGAAGGGTTCTTAGGGTGGCGCTTCGCTTTCCGGACTCGATGCCGCTCACGAGGTTCCTGTCAACGCCCATCCGCTCGGCCAACTCCCGCTGTTTCAGGCCATGCTCAGTTCGAAGCGAGCGGACCCTTTCGCCAAATCTCGTTTGCACCTGTTGATTGCTGGCTGGAGCCGGGTCCCCGAGCAGGGACCCCAAGCTAACCCCGAGCGCTTCGGCAATAGCCTTCGCCTTATCTAGAGAGATATTTAGTGAGCCGCGCTCGAGGCGACTAATGCTGTTCCTGTCGAGGCCTAACGTTGCGCCAAGGGCTTCCTGCGCGAGACCAAGCTCCTCCCGGCGCCGCCGCATCGCTGCCGCAAAAAATTCTGCGTAATCGACCATGCAAATAGACGAATTGAAAAGCCGTCACTATTCGTCTAGGCAGCGTTTCCGTCTACAACACTTTTGATGCACGAAAAACGTTGTAAACTTGTTGAGTGCACTAAAAATGCCTACAATTCGAGCGTCTCGCTCGTCGGTTCTGGTGCTCGCATGGTGCCAAGTCGACGACATTCCCGTAGGCACAACTGGTTTCTCATCAGCGAGGTTGCATGGTCTTCGTCTTTTTTAGTGTCAGCGGCGTTCTGGGCGCGATTGACCGACATCCGTCCATAACGACTCGCGAGAGCGAGCCCGAGGCTACTCGTTCGCTGGAATCGGACGCCCGCCTGTTCGCACAGACAATTGAGCCGTTCCCTGGGGTTTTCGTAGTCATTGCAAACGACTGGCCTTTGCTCTATGACCTCGAGTTTTTGCGGCGGGAATGCACCCCGTTCGGGCAGCGTATCGTAAATTCAGTGAGAGTCGTCGGCGGCACGAAAGAAGAGCAGATATCGACATTCATGGCGTCCCGGTCCGCCGAATACGTTGTTGTCGCGTCGACGGATTTCGAGTTCAGCGCGGTGACGGCGGCAAGGCGCGTGAACGTTGGCGTAGACACGGGTTTTGACGAAGAGGCCGCTTACGGCCTGCGAGCGCTTCTGGAAGAACACGGCGAAGCTGCCGAAAAACCTGTCACTACTGACGATGTCATGCGAGCGACCTCCGGCAATCCGTGGATGCAGCGCGTTCAGCGCTACCTTGCCCATGGCAGGCAGCAGAACTTTCGAATGTTCAACACGGACACGGAGATGTTGCGCATTCCAGGGGCAGGAAGCGATTGATGATGGAGCCACTTGACGCTCCGATATTGTGGTGTGCCCGCGCATACGCAGGCGAATCAGAGTGCCCGGCCGAATCGCTCGCGCTGCTGTCTATGATTGAAGGCCAAGCGAGCGTACCGAAAGCTGCAGCGAGCGAGTCTTCAGAGGCGCACCGTTGCCTGTCTGCGATGCTCGCGAGCCTCGCATTCGCGGCGAGGCCCTACTACCCGCTTCTCGAGCCACGTGTGCAGCCTCGGAGTTCGATGACCATCTTTATCGACTGGGTTACGAAGAATTCGGCTGGCCCTGCTAAGTCAGCAGCCTGGATGAGCGTTACCTATGAAAACTGCCTGGTTTCTGCAACCGTTTGGGACGCCGACGCCGCCATATGTGAAATAGGCGCTATCGAGTGCAGAGACACTGATGGAATTTGGGACATTGCGTTGCGACTACTACGCGCGATGTTTCCTCAATTCTCCCATCGGCAGGCAGTGATGGGTGGCGACTGCCCGACACTGGAGATTTCTCGCCAGCCCGCGATATACCGTCGCAACGGTCACTGACGGCAATGCGTCAGATTCTCTTTCTCGACATCGACGGTGTGCTGCACCGGGGCAACTCTTATGTCGCAGGCAGCCGCATTGTTAGCAGTGCGCCGGGCCACATCGAGCTGTTCGAGCACCTCCCCGTCCTGGATGAGGTGCTGAGTCCGTATCCGAACGTGCAGATTGTCCTTTCAAGCGATTGGGCTTATCGATTCGGTGTCGACTACACCTGCTTGCAGTTGCCGTCGCCCTCGCTTCGCGCAAGAGTGGTTGGCGCCACATATGAGGGGTGTGAGTTCGACGAGCAGTTGTGGCCAATGCTCTCGAGAGGTGCCCAAGTTCTCGACTATGTTCGCCGACAAGGACGCGACGCCCTTGAATGGATTGGGATTGATGACCGGATGGACGGATTCGAGAGCTGCAGAGAGCGGCTTGTCCATTGTCAGTCCGAATGTGGGTTGGGCGACCCTGCTGTCGTCGACCTTCTGCGGCGCAAACTGCGCGAACGATTTTCTTAATCAACAGCGGTCGGCGGCACTGCATGCTCGAAGGCACACAGCAGGTATCGAGGAAGAACGATGCGAAGCAATATGTCGCGCACGAAATTGACCAACAGCGTCCCGCCTACGGTCGAACGCATGCTTGCTGACGCTATGGAGCACGGTCTTAGGCAAGTCCTTGGCGCGATGACGCCGCGACAGTACGTTGATGCTCGTACGATGTCGTCGTTCGAACTCGGGTTGAAGCTCAAACGCCTGCTGCGCGACGAGGCGTATGAGCGACGTCGCGAAGCGATGGAGAGGCAAGAGACGGGGTGGCCCGGGCACTTGGCCGATGAGCGGAGACGCAAATCGTAAAGAAGATTTGCACGGAGTACCGACATGCACGTCAATCTTTTTTATGCCTAAGACCTCTCGTGCCCTCCAGCAAATGCCGCCTGCCACCATCGCTGCTCTCGAGCGACTCGGGGCGGACCTGGCTGTCGCTCGTCTGCGCAGAAAGGAATCACTTGCCACATGGGCGGCCCGACTTGGGGTAACCGTTCCGACTCTGATGCGCATAGAAGCCGGCGAACCGGGTGTGGGTATTGGCCTCTATGCAACTGCCTTGTGGCTCATCGGACGGGATGGTGCTCTCACCGAGCTGGCGTCTCCAGAAAAAGACCGGGGAGCACTTGAGATGGACGTGCGGGTTGCCATTGAGCTCGGAAAATCTCGGGCAAAGGCGTCCGCGCAGGCTCGTCTAACCCGCAAGGAAAAATGCAGCGGCCACCGGTGATTTAGAAGGCTATGAAGGCAAAACTCTTTCACGAAGGCGATAAGAGCCAGGCAATCTGCTCGCGTCGCGGCGGACTGGTTGATACAACCCTCGTTCGCCGAGGCGTTCCGTTCAGCGACGGCAAGGGCTTCTCGGTGGTGCGATAAACGCCGGAGGCGTGCATGGCTGAAGAGGATTTGCGGGGGCGCACGCGCGCAGAGATGGATGCCCTTTCAACCGTAGCTGTCCGCCCACGCTCGGCACCATCTGAGGCCAGCGAGTTCAGCCTCATTCTCTGTCTCAAAACTGACCCAGCACGCCCGAGGTCTCAACGAGCTTGTTGTTTCGCGTGATGGTGCCGCTGGCAGCATATCCGTCGCCCTGCCGGATGGCATGTCCCCAAATCAAACACCCTCGGTACAGTTCTGCGTCCATCAGCGGGCACCTCGGGCTCGGCGCCGTGTCAATCAACGCGCAGTACATGGCTTTCGGAGTCAGCATAGGCCGGGGGTTCTCGGCTTTATTGGGACAGGGCGCGTCAAGCGTGCGCGCTCGGTTGGTTTCGAGCGGCCACCACGGCGCAGGTTGGTTTCAGCTTCTTCGAGTGAGTCGTCGACATGTGCTGACTCGAAATCCGGAACCTGTCCGCATTTTTGTGGGCGAGGCGGTTGAACAGCACGTTATCCGCGCGCCTGCATAAATCGCTCTCCGAACAGGATAGCAAACTGGTTCATCGCTGATTTCCAGTCGAAGGCGGACCGCA
>NZ_JAAGPH010000226.1:0-8225 GCF_017104705.1 Burkholderia sp. Se-20373
GCGCACGCGCGACGCACGGCGCGCTGCGGCTCGCGCTGCAGGCGCTGCGGGCGGCGGAAGGGCGCTGACGGCGTGTCGAGGCGGGAGGAAAGCGCACCGCAACCGCGCCGCGGGCGGCAGTCGGCCGGGAACCGTCCGGCGGGCAACCGGGCCCGACGTTAGAATGGCCGTTCCGCAGAGCCCTGAGCGCCATTCTTCCGTCCCATGTACAAAGTCATCGCCACCGATCTCGACGGTACCCTGCTGAACAGCGACCACCAGCTCGATCCGTATACGATCGACACCGTCCGCCGGCTCGACCGCGACGGCCTGCAGTTCGTGATCGCCACCGGGCGCCATTACGCGGATGTCGCCGGCATTCGCGACGTGCTCGGCATCCGGCCGTACCTGATCACGTCGAACGGCGCGCGCGTGCATGCGCCGGACGACACGACGATCCACGCGCAGGACATCGATCCGGCGATCGTCCGCGGCCTCGTGCAGCCCGAGGTCGTCGGCGCGCACGGCCGCGTGATCGTCAACCTGTTCACCGACCAGGGCTGGCTGATCGACCGCGATGCGCCGCACCTGCTCGAATTCCACCAGGATTCGGGCTTCCGCTACGACGTGATCGACATGCCCGCGCATGACGGCGCGGATATCGCGAAGGTGCTGTACATCGGCGATCCGGCCGATCTGGCGGTCGTCGCCGAGCAGATGCGCGTGCGCTTCGGCGATGCGCTGTACGTCACGTACTCGCTGCCCGACTGCCTCGAGGTGATGACCGCGAACGTGTCGAAGGGCCGCGCGTTGCGCTCGGTGCTCGCACGGCTCGGCGTCGACACCGGCCACTGCATCGCGTTCGGCGACAACATGAACGATATCGACCTGCTCGAAACCGCCGGCCACGCGTTCATGATGAACAACGCGAATCCCGACCTGGTCGCGCGGCTCCCGCACATCCCGCGGATCGGCAACAACTTCGATGCGGGCGTCGCCCGCCACCTGCGCACGCTGTTCTCGCTCGAAGACAACGTCGCCGCCTCCTGAGCGTCCCGCCGGGGGCGGAAATGAAAAACGGGCGCCAGTGGCGCCCGTCGAAATGACTTGCCTCGATCTTCTTCGACAGCGTGAGGCTCGCTGCTCTGCTCGCTTGACCCCGTAGTGTTTTATTCGCTTGTGCGAGCCGATGCCGGCAGCAGGTCGACGGCGTCGTCACGCCCCGCGACCAGCGGATAGATGATCCCGGCGAGTACCGCGCCGATGATCGGTGCCACCCAGAACAGCCAGAGCTGACCGATCGCATCGCCGCCCACGAACAGCGCGGGGCCGGTCGAGCGGGCCGGGTTCACCGACGTGTTGGTGACCGGAATCGAGATCAGGTGGATCAGCGTCAGGCACAGGCCGATCGCGATCGGCGCAAAGCCGGCCGGCACGCCGCGCTTGTCGGTGGCGCCCAGGATCACGAACAGGAAAAAGCCCGTCATCACGACTTCGCAAATGAACGCCGAACTGAGTGCGTAGTGGCCGGGCGAGCGCTCGCCGAAGCCGTTCGTCGCAAAGCCGCTGCCGACGACGTCGAAGCCCGGTTTGCCGGTCGCGATCAGGTACAGCACGAATGCACCAAGCGTCGCGCCGACCACCTGCGCGACGATATACGGCACGAGATCCCGTGCGGGGAAGCGGCCGGCGACCGTCAGGCCGACGCTCACCGCCGGGTTCAGGTGGCAGCCCGAAATGTGGCCAATTGCGAATGCCATCGTCAGCACAGTCAGGCCAAAGGCAAGTGCGACGCCGGCAAAGCCGATGCCGAGGCCCGGAAAGGCGGCGGCCAGCACGGCGCTTCCGCACCCGCCGAGCACCAGCCAGAACGTGCCGAATACCTCTGCAGCGAGACGCTGAGAAAGATTCATGTAAGGACCTCGTTCAAGTGGATTGAAGACAACCGGACGACGCGACGGATTTAAACCGTCACCCGGAATTGGTCTGGATTATAGGAAATGAATCGGGTGGGGGAGGGTCAACGATTGTTAAATTTGAATAGCTGACGAATGCCTTTTATTAGAATAAGTCCGCATTCTCGATATAGCCGATTCGGTTAAAGATGACAGCATTAATTTCGAAGGGTAGGGCGGCAGTGCGGATGGCGTAACGGATGTTGGTGTCCCGGCCGGATTCGCCGGGGCCGCATCATCAAAAGGGGAGTCAAAAAATGTCTCAATACGCGAAGCTCAAGGCGCAGATCGCCGATCTGCAGGCCCAGGCGGACGATGTGCGCCGCCAGGAAGTGGCGGCGGTGATTGCGGAAGTCCAGCAAAAGATTGCCGAATATGGGCTGACTGCCCAGGATCTGGGCTTCGCGGAGCGAGCGAAGCGCGGGCGTCCGCCGAAGAAGGCGCCGCTGCCCCCGAAATACCGCGATCCGAAGTCGGGCGCGACCTGGAGCGGGCGGGGCAAGCCGCCGAATTGGATCGTCGGTAAAAACCGCGATCGTTTCCTCATCGAATGACCGAAAGCCCAAACAAAAGAGCCGCATCGAGATGCGGCTCTTTTGTTATCCGCGCCAATTTCGGCGCGGATTGGATTACGGCATATTTCCTTGCGGCATTCCGCGTCAGGCGCCGGCGACCCGGCGCAATGCCGGTTGACGGGCTCCCGTGCAAAGCGATTCGTAAGTTTCGACATATCGCCGCGCCATGGCCTTCGAGCTGAAGCGCGTATCGAAACGTTCGCGGATGGCGGTGCGCGACAGGCTGTCGATCCGGTGCAGCGCGCCGACCGCGCCCTGCACGTCCTCGACGATGAAGCCGGTCACGCCGTCCTCGATCACTTCGGGCACCGAGCCGCGGTTGAACGCGACGACCGGCGTGCCGCAGGCCATCGCCTCGATCATCACCAGGCCGAACGGCTCCGGCCAGTCGATCGGGAACAGCAGCGCCTTCGCGCCGGACAGGAACGCGGGCTTCTGCGCCTCGTTGATCTCGCCGATGAATTCGACGTGCGCCTGGTCGAGCAGCGGCTCGATCACTTCCTTGAAGTAGTCGGCGTCGGCCTTGTCGACCTTCGCGGCGATCTTCAGCGGCAGCCCGCTTTGCGCGGCGATCCGGATCGCGGTGTCGACGCGCTTTTCCGGGCAGATCCGGCCGAGGAACGCGAGGTATTCGGGCTTCACGTCCGGCTGCGGCGTGAGCAGCGTGTCGGGCAGCCCGTGATACACGGTGCCGGCCCACGCGGCCTGCGGCAGCGGCTTGCGCTGGTTGTTCGAGATCGACACGACCGGCGCGTCCGGGAACGCGTCGAACACGGGCTGCAGTTCCGGCAGGTCGAGGCGGCCGTGCAGCGTCGTCACGTACGGCGTGTCGAGGCGCGACATCAGCGGGAACGGCAGGTAGTCGAGGTGGAAGTGCAGCACGTCGAATTCGTGCGCGACCCGGGCGACCTTTTCGAGGAGCCGCATATGGGGCGCCATCGAATCGCGAATCGACGGGTCGAGCCGCAGTGCGCGCGGCCAGGCCGCCTCGAGTCGGGCCGACGTGACGGAGTCGCCGCTGGCGAACAGGGTCACGTCGTGGCCGAGATCGACGAGCGCTTCGGTGAGGTAGGACACGACACGCTCGGTGCCGCCGTAGAGTTTCGGCGGAACGGCTTCGTAAAGCGGCGCGATCTGGGCAATTCGCATGGAGGTTCTCCTGTTTCGATCCGGGGGGCGCGGGCGCGCCGGTGCGGATCGCGTGCAACGTTGCGGAACTCGCCGGCGTACGCGGTTGGCGGTACGTGGCCGTGCCCTGGGCGGGGTGCGCGGGGCGCCGGACGGCAAGCTGCGGGGCGGGCCGGCACGGCTCGCGCCGCCGCCCATTGGAGTCCATTATCGATATCGCCCTGAGGGGTTCGAGTGTTTTTTCAAACACTTAAGGCTTGTTACACGATGAAATACGCGAAAACCCCGATAAAAAGGGCGCGGAAACAGAAACGGAGATAGACGCAACTATTGTTGCGTCTTCGTGAAAAAGCACTATAATTTTTACCGATCCGATTGCCGGCAGCCTTGCCGGCAAGCCTTCCGCTACCGAGCGGAGGCCATCGGACACATCACAGCCGAATTCGCGCTGCCAGCCGTTTCCCCAATCGAGCCTTTCAATTCGCTTTGTCGGAAAAATTCCTACACGGTTTACAGACAAATCCTGCGCGGCATACGCCACTTCGCTGATACCGGCGCACATGCCGTTTGGCCAAAATTCGCCCTGTAAGACTATAAACGAGCCGACTGAGCGCCAAGAGCGCCCTGATCGAGCAAACGTTTTCATAACACGAATGGCCAAAGCAAAGCTCTTTAACGGGGGAATCATGAGCGCTACCAGCGAAATGCTCAGTGAGATCAAAGAGGTCAACCTGTCGTACCTCCTCCTCGCGCAACGCCTGCTGCGGGAAGACAAGGCGATGGGCATGTTCCGCATGGGCATTTCCCAGGAACTCGCCGACCTGCTCGCCAACCTCACGCTCGCACAGACCGTGAAGCTGGCCGCGTCGAACCAGATGCTGTGCCGCTTCCGCTTCGATGATCACGCGCTGCTCTCGTCGCTCGCCGACAAGGGCCGCAGCGATGTCGTCGCGCACGCCCACTCGGCCATCCTGATGGCCGGGCAGCAGGTCGAAGGCGTCCGCTGATCCATCCCGCCTTGCGTGTGTCCCGGCGTGCCGCGCCGGTGGGCAGCGTATTGGCCATCCATCCGAATAACGTCAAGCGGACGGTTATCACCATGGCAAGCAAAAGCGTCGTGATCGAGGTGAAGGAAATCACCCTCGCCATCGAACTGATCGAACTGGGCGCCCGGCTGCAGCTGCTGGAAGCGGAGACGAGCCTGTCGCGGGACCGTCTGATCAAGCTGTACAAGGAACTGAAGGGCGTGTCGCCGCCGAAGGGGATGCTGCCGTTCTCGACCGACTGGTTCATGACGTGGCAGCCGAACATCCACTCGTCGCTGTTCTACAACATCTACCGGTTCATGCAGGACCACGGCCGCTGCGAGCCGATCCAGTCGATCGTGAAGGCGTACCGGCTCTATCTGGAGCACGTGAACCTGTCCGGCGACGAGGCCGCGCTGAGCCTCACGCGCGCGTGGACGCTCGTGCGCTTCTTCGATTCGGGGATGCTGCAGATGACCCCGTGCACGCGCTGCGGCGGTCACTTCGTCGCGCATGCGCATGATCCGCATCAAGGTTTCGTCTGCGGCCTCTGCCAGCCGCCGTCGCGCGCGGGCAAGACCCGCAAGGCCGCCGCCGCGCGCGCCGAACTGGCCGCTGCCGCGGCCTGAGCAGCGCCGGGCGGGGCGTTCAGGCCGCGCCGGGCGGCGCGAATCGTCTGCGAATTGCTGGTAAACACCGTCGGGCCGCCGCCTGGCCGCCCGCGAAAGTTTTCCTGCCGACTGCCGTAAACCTGTTTAACGGCGGTCTCCCCGCCGGTCATTCGTGAGGGACAGGCAGTGCTGATTATCGTGGGAACACTCGTGACGCTGTTGTCCGTCTTCGGCGGTTATGCGCTGGCAGGCGGGCATCTGGGCGCCTTGATCCAGCCGGTCGAGATCCTGATGATCGTGGGTGCCGGTGTCGGCGCGTTCATCCTCGGCAACGGCGGCAAGACCATCAAGGCCACGCTGCGCGTGCTGCCGACGCTCTTCAAGGGCTCGAAATACACGAAGGATGTCTACATGGAGCTGATGGCGCTTCTTTACGTGCTGCTCGCGAAGGCGCGCAAGGAAGGTACGCTCACGCTCGAGGCCGACATCGACGATCCGGAAAAGAGCCCGATCTTCACGCAATATCCGAAGATCCTCGCCGATCATCACATCGTCGAATTCCTGACCGACTACCTGCGCCTGATGGTGGGCGGCAACATGAACGCGTTCGAGATCGAGAGCCTGATGGACGAGGAGATCGAGACGCACCACGCGGAAGGCGAAGGCCCCGCGCATGCGCTGATGCGCGTCGGCGACGCGATGCCGGCGTTCGGTATCGTCGCGGCCGTGATGGGCGTCGTCCACACGATGGCGTCGGCCGACAAGCCGCCCGCGGTGCTCGGCGCGATGATCGCACAGGCGCTGGTCGGCACGTTCCTCGGGATCCTGCTGTCGTACGGGCTGATCGGGCCGCTCGCGAGCCTCGCGGAGCAGCGCGTCGCCGAGTCGACCAAGATGTTCCAGTGCATCAAGGTGACGATTCTCGCGACGCTGAACGGCTATGCGCCGGCGATCGCGGTCGAGTTCGGCCGCAAGGTGCTGTTCTCGACCGAGCGCCCGTCGTTCTCCGAGCTCGAAGAACATGTGCGCCGCGTGAAGGCAAAGTGACGCGGAGCGCCCAATGAGCAAGAGCAAGGATCGCGCAATCGTCGTCAAGCGGGTGGCCCCGGCGAAGAAGGGCCACCACGGCGGCGCATGGAAGCTCGCGTACGCGGACTTCATGACCGCGATGATGGCGTTCTTCCTGCTGATGTGGCTGCTGAGCTCGGTCACGCCGGTGCAGCTGAAGGGGATCGCCGAATACTTCAACACGCCGCTGAAGGCCGCGCTGTTCGGCAACGGCGACCGCAGCTCGCAGGATTCCAGCATCATCAACGGCGGCGGCCGCGACCTGTCGAGCGTCGACGCCGGCACGCTGCGCCGCACCGACGGCACCACGCAGCTCGCCGAACGCCTCGCGAAGATGGGTGACGAGCATTCCCGCTCGCAGGCGCAGAACGCACAGGCCGCGCAGGACCGGCTCGAGCAGGCGCGCCTGCACGACCTGCAGATCAAGCTGATGGCCGCGATCGAGGCCAACCCGACGCTGCGCCAGTTCAAGCAGCAGATCCGCATCGATTCCACGCTGATGGGGCTGCGCATCGAGATCGTCGATTCGCAGAAGCGGCCGATGTTCGCGATGTCGAGCGACCACGTCGAGCCGTACATGCGCGACATCCTGCGCGAGATCGGCAAGACGCTGAACGACGTGCCGAACCGGATCATCGTCCAGGGCCACACCGACGCCGTGCCGTACGCGGGCGGCGAGGGCGGCTACAGCAACTGGGAGCTGTCGGCCGACCGCGCGAACGCGTCGCGCCGCGAGCTGATCGCCGGCGGCATGGGCGAGGCGAAAGTGCTGCGCGTGCTCGGCCTCGCGTCGACCCAGAACCTGAACAAGGCCGACCCGCTCGATCCGGAAAACCGCCGGATCAGCGTGATCGTGCTGAACCGCAAATCCGAAGAGGCGCTGATGCGCGACGATGCGACGACCACGACGCTGTCGGCCGATGCGGCCGGCTCGCAGCAGCTCGCGCAGCAGCTGGCCCCGGCGCCGGCCGTGCGCCCGGCGCTCGCGGCGTCCGCCGTCGCCGTGCCGAAACCCTGACGTTTACGAGATTCCGAGACAGACATGATCCGAACCATTCTCGCCATCGACGACTCCGCGACCATGCGTGCGCTGCTGCAGGCAACGCTGATGCAGGCCGGCTACGACGTGACGGTGGCGCCGGACGGCGAGGCCGGCTTCGACCTGGCGGCCACCGTGCCGTACGACCTGGTGCTGACCGACCAGAACATGCCGCGCAAGAGCGGGCTGGAAGTGATCGCCGCGCTGCGCAAGCTCACTGCCTATACGGAAACGCCGATCCTCGTGCTGACGACCGAAGGCAGCGACGCGTTCAAGGACGCCGCACGCGACGCGGGCGCGACCGGCTGGATCGAGAAGCCGATCGACCCCGCCGTGCTGGTCGACCTGGTCGCGACGTTGTCCGAGCCGGCCGCCTCCTGATATTCACGCGACGCATTCAACCCGGGACCGGGCATGACTCTCGACATCACTCAGTTCTACCAGACATTTTTCGACGAAGCGGACGAGCTGCTCGCACAGATGGAGCAGCTGCTGCTGAACCTCGACGTCGGTTCGCCCGACCCCGAGGATCTGGCCGCGATCTTCCGCGCCGCGCATTCGATCAAGGGCGGTGCGGCGACGTTCGGCTTCTCCGCGCTGACCGATACGACGCACATCCTCGAATCGCTGCTCGACCGCGCGCGCAACCATGAGCTGACGCTGACCAAGGAAATGGTCGACGCGTTCCTGGAGACGAAGGACGTGCTGTCCGACCAGCTCGTCGACTACCGCGCGAGCGCCGAACCGGACGCGGCCGCCGCCGCGACGATCTGCGCGAAGCTCGAACGGCTGAAGGCCGAGAGCGGCGCGGGCGCGCCGGCTGCCGCCGCCGCTGCTCCCGTCGC
>NZ_JAAGPH010000227.1:0-7828 GCF_017104705.1 Burkholderia sp. Se-20373
ATCAGGTCGTCCCAGCCGTTCAGCGCGACGAGCCGGTACGCGGCAGCGAGGTCGACGCGCATCCGGCGTCCGGCGTCCGAGATCGGGCCGCCGGGTTTCACGGCATCAGGACGGTGTGCGAATGACGGCGCGCGTCGCACAGACGGATGCGCACGACGGCACGCTCGTTGCCGCCGTGCAGCAGGCGGCCCGCGCATCGGGCTGGCAGGCGAGCGGCGCGCTGGTCGCGAATCTCGTCGGGCTGCTGTCGCAGACCTGCGAGGCGACCGCCGCGTGGCTCGGCAATACGCTGGTGGCGTGGAACGGGGAAGCGGGGGCGAGCGCCGCGCGCGTCACGCCGGACGATGCCGCGCTCGACGCATTCGTTGCCGAAGTCGGGCGCTTCGATTCACCGGTGCAGAACACGCGCCGCTTCGTCGCATCGCGCACGACGATCGAAGGCGTGAGCGTCGAGGCGGGCGACGCGATTCTCGTCGTGCTCGCCGCCGCGAACCGCGACCCGGCCGCGCATCGCGATCCGCGACGGTTCACCCCGGGCCGCGCGGCCGGGCCGAATTTCGGCTTCGGCACGGGGCCGCATGGTTGCCCGGGCGAGCGGATCGCGCGGGCGGTGACGGCGGGGGCGTTCGGGGCGTGGCTGCGTGCGGGCGGCGTACCGCCGCACGACGGGCTGGCGTGGGACTACCGCGCGTCGACCAACGTCAGGATGCCGAAGTTCGACGCGGTACGTTGAAGGGGAAATAGGGACTTAACGGCAGCCTTGCTTCTCCGCCCACTGCTCCTGGGCGGCCACGCGGCGCTGCACGCGTTCGACGAGACCGGTCGAGAAGGTCCGCATGCTGATGCCGCGGCGCTTCGCGAGGATCGTCTGCGCGACGTCGGTGCGCGGGTTCGGCTGGCAGGCCCAGTACAGCGTCATCAGCCAGCCGATGCCGGTCCACCCGAACAGCGCGTTGAACATCGCGACCGTCAGCTTGTCGTGCCGGCCACGCCGGTCGGCAATGACCGCCGGCAGAAAATAGATCGCGATCGCGGCCACCGAACCGGCCACTTGAATCAGGACTGCGTTCTGCATGTTGCTGCTCCATCCGAACTGCAATGGAACCGAGTATCGCGCTTTTTCCGTTTGCGTGCAGGCCGTGGCCAAGCAATTGATTGTTGCGTTTTTAATGACGATCAGCCGGCTTTGGCTTCCGCGGGCTGCACTTCGTTGCTCAGCGTGAAACCTTCGTCGAGCCAGCCCGTCACGCCGCCGATCATCAGCTTGACCGGCCGGCCGAGGCGCGCGAGTTCGATCGCCGCGCGTGCGGCGCCGTTGCAGTGCGGGCCCGCACAGTAGACGACGAACAGCGTGCCGGCCGGATAGCCGGCGAGCTTGCGCTCGATGATCTTGCGGCGCGGCAGGTTGCGCGCGCCGGGCACGTGGCCGGCGGCGAACTGATCGGGGCCGCGTACGTCGAGCAGCACGAAATCGGGCGTGCCCGACGCGAGCGCGTCGTGCACGTCCCAGCAATCGGTCTCGAAGCGCAGCGATGCCTCGAAATGCGCGAGGGCGGTGGCGCTGTCGGCGGCGGCGACGTCGGTGACGTAGGACATGGCAGGTTCTCCTGAAGAGTGCGTGGAACGCGGTGGAATGAGGGGCAGTATCGCGGTTCGGCGCGTTTCGCGGCAGTGGCGTGATCGACAAGTTCCGGTAACATCGCGCCATGCATAATCATCTCGTCGTCGCGCTCGCCTACGATCGCCTCTGCACGTTCGAATTCGGCTGCGTGGTCGAACTGTTCGCCCTCGAACGCCCCGAGCTCGGGGTCGACTGGTATCGCTTCGCGGTCTGCGCGAGCGAGCCGGGGCCCGTGCGCGCGGCGGGCGGCATCACGGTCGCCGCGCCCTATCGGCTCGCGACGCTCGATCGCGCCGACACCATCGTGATTCCCGGCTGGCGCGATCCCGACGAACCGCCGCCGGAGCCGCTGCTGAAGAAACTGCGGGCCGCGCATCGTCGCGGCGCGCGGCTCTGCTCGATCTGTTCGGGCGTGTTCGTGCTGGCCGCGGCCGGCGTGCTCGACGGCCTCACGGTGACGACCCACTGGCGTTATGCGGAGAAACTGCAGGCGCGCTATCCGGCGCTGCGCGTGAATCCCGACGCGCTGTACGTCGACGAAGGGCAGGTGATCACCTCGGCCGGATCGGCGGCGGGGCTCGACATGCTGCTGCATCTCGTGCGCCGCGATCATGGCGGCGCGATCGCGAACCGGGTCGCGCAGCGCCTCGTGCTGCCGCCGCATCGCGACGGCGGGCAGGCGCAGTTCGTGCCGCGCCCGGTCGCGCCGGGCGGCACCGACCGGCTCGCGAAGCTGATCGACTGGATGCGCGCGCACGCGGCCGAGCCGCATACGCTCGCATCGCTCGCCGCGCAGGCCGCGATGAGCACGCGCACGCTGCAGCGTCAGTTCGCGGATGCAACGGGGATGTCGCCGCTCGCGTGGCTGATCCGCGAACGCGTGAATGTCGCGAAGGACATGCTCGAAGCGCATCCGGCGCTGTCGCTCGCGCAGGTCGCGGCGCGCGCGGGGTTCGGTTCCGAGGAATCGCTGCGCCGGCATTTCCGGCGCGTCGCGGCGACGAGTCCGGCCGCGTACCGGCGCGGAATGAGTCGCGGCGACAGCGCACGGGACGCCTGAGCACGGTACCGATTCCTGTCGACGTTTTCCTCCGATGACACCGCAGTGACGCAAGATCGCGTATCACCGAGAGAGGCCGACCGCCTGAGCGGCCGACGCCGGCTGGAAGCGGCGACGCGCGCCGCCGGACGGCGGCGGCACGGCGTCGCGTGGCATTGCGTACTCAGCGTGTGCGGGTATCGCGCGCCTTCTGCTTGATGCACGCGATGCGATACACGCCATCCTCGACCTCGACACCGTGCGTGTCGTGCGTGAAGCCGGGGAAGCGCAGGTCGTACTGCTCGAGCGCCTTCAGGTAGCCGAGCAGCGGGCCGTCGGCCGGCCCCGCGTTCTCGCCGGGCATCAGCAGCGGAATGCCGGGCGGATAGGGCACGACGCCCGTCGCGACGGTGCGGCCTTCCATCTCCGCGAGCTCCAGCATCTCGATGTCGTTGTGCACCAGATGCTCGAACGCCTCGGCCGGGCTGTAGTCGGGCGTCGGCAGCGTCGAGAAGCCGCGCGACATCATCTCGGTCGTCTTCAGGTCGCTCATCGCGCTGAACATCAGGTCGCACAGATCGCGCAGGCCGAGCTTGCCGTAGCGCTCCGGATAGCGCGCGACGAGTTCGGGCAGCGCCTGTTCGAGCGGCGCGTTCGCGTCGTAGTCGCGCTTGAAGTCGAGCAGCGTGTTGACGAGCGTGCCCCACTTGCCCTTCGTCACGCCGAGCGAGAACAGGAACAGGATCGTGAAGTCGGTCGTCTTCTCGACGACGATCCCGTGCCGGTCGAGATACGCGGTGACGACCGACGCCGGAATGCCGACCGGCATCAGCCCGCCGTGCGCGGCGACACCCGGCGTGACGATCGACACCTTGATCGGGTCGAGCATGCAGTAGTCGTCCTCGATGTCGCCGAAGCCGTGCCACGTGTCGCCCGGATGCAGCACCCAGCACGACGGATCGGTGGCGAGCAGCGTCTCGTCCGCTTCGTGGAAGCGCACGCGCCGGCCCGTCTTGCGATCGACGACGCTATCGGGCTGCCAGCCGTTGAAGAACCAGTCGTTGTTCTCCGCGCATTCCGTATGCAGGCGCGCCAGCATCTGGCGGAACGCGACGGCCTCGCGGATCGCGTCGGTCGTCAGCGCCTCGCCGCCGGGGCCGTCCATCATCGCGGCGCTCACGTCGTTCGACGCGATGATCGCGTAGTTCGGCGACGTCGACGCATGCATCATGTATGCCTCGTTGAAGCGGGCGTGCTCGATCGGGTTGCGGCCGTCGCGAACATGAATGAACGATGCCTGCGACAGCGCGGCGAGCAGCTTGTGCGTCGATTGCGTCGCGAACACGGTCGGCTTGCTCGCGTCGTGTCGGGACGGATCGCCGTGCATCGCGTGACGGTCGCGGTAGATCGGGTTGAAGCGCGCGTAGCCGTACCATGCCTCGTCGAAATGCAATCGATCGACGCTCTGGCCGAGCAGTGCCTCGACGCGCGCGACGTTGTAGCAGAGGCCGTCGTACGTCGAGTTCGTGATCAGCGCATGCACGGGCGTCGGGTCGATGCCGTCGCGGCCGCGCACGAGCGGGTTCGCGTCGATCGCGAGGCGCACGGCGGCGGCCGTCAGCCGCTCGGGCATGATCGGCCCGATGATCCCGTAGTGGTTGCGCGATGGAATCAGGTAGGTCGGAATCGCGCCGGACATCGTCATCGCGTGCTCGGCCGACTTGTGGCAGTTGCGGTCGCACAGCGCGACCTGGTTGCGCGTCACGCTCGCCATCAGGATCACGCGGTTCGACATCGACGAGCCGTTCGTCACGTGATACGTGCGATGCGCGCCGAACACGCGCGCCGCATAGCGTTCGCTTTCGCCGATCGGGCCCGAGTGATCGAGCAGCGAGCCGAGTTCGCCGACCGAGATCGACAGGTCGGAGCGGAACAGCGATTCGCCGAAAAATTCGAAGTACGCACGACCGACCGGCGATTTCAGGAACGCGGTGCCGCCCGTGTGGCCGGGCGTGTGCCACGAGTATTCGTAGACGCGCGAGAACTTCGCGAGCGCGCGGAACATCGGTGGCAGCACGGTTTCGCGGTAGCGCTCGATCGCGGCGACGATCCGGCCGCCGATGAACGCGGTGGTGTCCTCCAGCATCCAGATGAAGTCGTCGGCCTTGCGCATCGCGTCGACCGGAATCGCGGACGCGCTCGCGCGGCTCGCGAGCAGGAACACGGGCACGGTCGCGTTGCGGGCGCGCATCGCGTCGAGCACGGCCTGCGCGGGTGCGTGGTCGGCGTCGTTGCCGAGTTCCCAGTTGAGCAGCAGGCACTGGATCGCCGGATCGGCGGCGACCACCGCGCACGCATCGTCGGCGGACGTCGCGATCACGACGTCGACGAGCCGTGTGCGCAGCTCTTCTGCAAGCGCCGTCGCGGCGCGCCCGGTGGCCGTGCGTTCATCGATGTCGTGCTGCACGAGCAGCGCCTTCATGCCGAGGCGGCGGAAGGCCGGTTGGGTCAAGGAAGTAGTCATTGTTCAATCCCCCGTTTGCTGGGTTGCCTGGACGCTCGCGGCAATGGCCGGCGAGCGCGCGTGAAGGGTGTCGGCCTGGTGACGGCCCACGGAGATCCAGAAGGTGGCGGCGAGCGCGGCGATGGTCACGCCGAGCGCGAGATAGCGCACCCAGCGCGGCGAGCGGCCGCCCGGATGGATGTGGGTTTCCTCGATCTCGCGCTGGCGGTTGATCGACAGCTCGTAGAAGACGATCGTCGCGACGACGAAGATCAGCGACCAGCGCGTCTGCTGGCCATCCGAGCCGACCATCGCCCAAAGCGCGTAGACGGCGCCGATCAGGCCGACGATCGTGTAGAACGTGAACTGGTGCGACGGCATCTTGCCGTAGCCGAGCACCTTGATCGCGATGCACGAGTAGATGTACGGCAAGAGCGTCATGATCACGGCGATCGACGCGATCTTGCCGAACTGTTCGCTGGCGCTCGGCGACATCGTCGCGAGCACCTGCACCGACATGATCAGCGCGACGATCGCGAGGCCCGCGGACGGCACGTTCTTCGAGTTCACGCGGGCGAACACGCCGGCGAACAGGCCGTCGTCGGCGGCCGCCTTCGCGGTCTGGCCGACCAGCAGCGTCCACCCGGCGAGCGAGCCGAGGCAGCCGAGCGCCGCGCAGATCGCGACCGCGTTCGCGGCCGTATTGCCGAGCGCGAGGCGCGCGGCATCCGCGAACGGCGCGCTCGAGGCGAGCAGC
The DNA here is from genome assembly GCF_017104705.1 of Burkholderia sp. Se-20373. Lineage (NCBI taxonomy): Bacteria > Pseudomonadati > Pseudomonadota > Betaproteobacteria > Burkholderiales > Burkholderiaceae > Burkholderia > Burkholderia sp. Se-20373. Next base: position 5,921 of record NZ_JAAGPH010000227.1, read on the forward strand.
GCCTTGTTCGGGATCATCCCCATGATCACGGTCGAGCTGAGCACGTAGCAGACGGCCGCGAGCACGACGCCGCCGACGGTTGCGATCGGCACGTTGCGCGACGGGTTCTCGACGACGCCGGCCGATACCGACGCACTCTCGACGCCGATGAACGCCCACAGCGTGAAGTTCAGCGTCGCGCCGATCGCGCTGAAGCTGTTGGTGCCCGACACGTTCCAGCCGGCGAAGTACACGTCCTTGCTGAACCAGAACCAGCCGAACACGGCCATCCCGAGGATCGGCACGAGCGCGAAGATCGTCGTGACCGACTGCACGCGGCCGACGACGTTCGGCCCGAGGATGTTCGCGTACGTGAACAGCCAGATCACGAAGATCTGCGCGAGCGCGAACACGAGCGGGTCCTTCAGGACCGGGAAGAAGTGCGTGAGGTAGCCGAGGCCGGCGACCGCGAGGCCGACGTTGCCGAGCACGTTCGCGAGCCAGTAGATCAGGTTGGTCTGGTAGCCCATGTACGGGCCGAACGACTTGCGCGCATACGCATAGGGGCCGCCGGCGGCCGGGTCGATCGCCGCGAGCTTCGCGAACACGAGCGCGAGCGACACGGCGCCGACGACGGTGATCAGCCAGCCGAAGATCGCGATGCCGCCGGTGGCGGCGAGGTTCGCGGGCAGCATGAAGACGCCGGAGCCCATCATGTTGCCCGCGACCATCAGCGTGGCGGGAATGACGCCGATTTTCGGCGCGGAAGCCGCGGCCGAGGGGGCGGCGGCGCGGGAGGAGGACGAGCTGGCATCGGACATGCGACGCTCCTTGACGAGACGAGTTGCGGTTGAGGTGGCGCGGGGTGGCGCCGGTCGACGATTCCGGTGTGGATCGTCGATTTAATTAACGTGTTCATGTTATCGCCTGGGTGGTTTTGAATAAGGGTAAACACCGGTATTTAATAACTTGAATATTGATGGATGTCATTGAAACCGGTGAATCGGTGTTTGAATGCGGGTGTGGATGGGCCGTGCGGTAAGGCTGTGGACGTTTTTTGGTCTCGGCCATGGATGATGGGGGGCGCGCTGCAGAAGCCGCCGTGCATAATCCTTTTTCCCGAATCGGTTAAATCAATTCGTGACGTAAATGGCGCCGCAATCGGGGTTCGGTTTGTCGGTTAATATCGAGCGCATTAAATGTGCGCCGCCGGCGCGCGCGACCACCGCTTCTTCCCCAAGGACGATTCCCGATGACGACACTGCCTTCCCGTTTACCGCTGATCCAGGCCCCGATGGTGGGTTCGTCGAGCCCGCTCGCGATCGCGGTGTGCGAAGCCGGCGGGCTCGGCTCGCTGGCATGCGCGGCGCTCGGCACGCGGCAGCTGCGCGACGAGATCGCGGCGATTCGTGCACGCACGGGCGCGCCGTTCAACGTGAACTTCTTCTGCCACACGCCGCCGGCGCCCGACGCCGAGGTCGAGGCACGCTGGCGTGCGGCGCTCGCCGGTTATTACGCGGAAGCCGGTCTCGATCCGGCCGACGTGAAGGGCGGCCCCGGCCGCGCGCCATTCGACGATGCGATGTGCGCGGTCGTCGAGGAACTGCGCCCGGCCGTCGTCAGCTTCCATTTCGGGTTGCCGGACGATGCGCTGCTCGAGCGCGTGCGGCGCACGGGTGCGTGGGTGGTGTCGTCCGCGACGACCGTCGAGGAAGCGCGCTGGCTCGATGCGCGCGGCGTCGACGCGATCGTCGCGCAGGGCGCGGAGGCCGGCGGCCATCGCGGGATGTTCCTGACCGACGACATCCATGCGCAACCGGGCCTGTTCGCATTGCTGCCGCAGATCGTCGACGCGGTGCGCGCCCCGGTGATCGCGGCCGGCGCGATCGCCGACGGGCGCGGCATCGCGGCTGCGTTCGCGCTTGGCGC
>NZ_JAAGPH010000228.1:0-7616 GCF_017104705.1 Burkholderia sp. Se-20373
TCGCACCGGCAGGGCGGGCAGGCGCAATACGTGCCGCAGCCGGTGGCCGCGCACCCGCGCGATGCGCGGCTCGCGGGCCTGCTCGACTGGGTGCGCGCCCACCTCGACGCCGCACACAGCGTCGATTCGCTCGCCGAACGCGTGCTGATGAGCCGGCGCACGTTCACGCGCCACTTCCGCCAGGCGACCGGCACGACCGTCACCGCGTGGCTGCAGGCCGAGCGGCTCGCGCGCGCGCAGCATCTGCTGGAAACCACCGGGCAATCGATCGACGCGATCGCGCAGGCGGCCGGCTACGGGTCGAGCGTGTCGCTGCGCCAGCATTTCGCGGGCACGCTCGGCACGTCGCCGTCGGCATATCGAAGGGAATTTCGCGGCGCCGGAGCCGGCGCCGATGTCGTGCGGTAACGCGCGCGGCGAGCAGCGCTGGCGGAACCGGCCGGCCGCTCAGCCGCCGTTGATCCAGCGCGCCGCGTACAGCAGCAGCGCGACGAAGACGATCATCGCGGCCCACGCCCACACGGGAACCGTGCCGGCGCCGCGATGCGGGAGCGCGCTGGCGGCACGCCCGCTCAGCGCACCGCCAAGGTGCGGCGGCAGCGCACGCTTCGTCGCGGCCACCAGCGACGCCGGCCGCAGGAACACGTGCTGGCGCCGTGGCACGGCCGAGCGCGCGCGATTCGGTGCAAGACCATGCTTCGCCTGCACGACCGTGCAGAATTCACGGAAGAAATCGTCGGTCCATTCGCGCAGCGTGTTTTCGATCTGCCGCCCCGGCAACTCGGTGAGCGGGCCGCTTGCCGTCGCCCAGACAACGTACTCGATGCGCGTGGCGTCGGCATCGTCATCCGGCATCAGCACGAGTTCGACCTGGCCGCGCAGCGCGCCGAGCCCGTCGGCCCGCGCCTTGAAGTTGAGCACGCGGCGCGGCTGCCCTTCCGCGTCGCCCTGCTCCGCGGCCGCATGCGCACGCACGTCGTAGCGGGCGCGCAGCGGGCCGAGCGGCACCGTGATCGTCAGCGCAAACTCGCCATGCGCAAGCTTCACGAAGGATTCGCAATGGTCGAAGCTCGCGCGCAGCAACGCGAGATCCTCGAATGCCTCCCGCACGACGGGCGGGGCGAGCGGTATGCGTAACGTGTCGTTCAGTTCCATGACGCCTCCCCGATGAACACGCGCCGCATCAGGACGTCTCGACGAGACTGTCGATCCGTGCGGCGTCGAAGGCAACGTAGTGCGCGAGCGCCAGCGCAGCCGCCTTCGGTGCCTCGTAACTCCATGCGGCGTTCTCGATCACGCCGTCTTCGGTCTGCAAGTCGAAGTGCACGGCCTCGCCCCTGAACGGGCAGGCCGACGTGACGCCCGACTTCACGAGCCGGCGCATGTTGACGTCGCCGCGCGGCAGGTAGTGGGTGTCCGGCAGGCCCGTTTCGCGCACGGTCAACGCGCCGTGCGAATCGGCGTACGTGATGCCGCGATGAATCACGCGCACGCGATGGCGGTTCGGCACGATTTCGAGACGAGGGTCGGCTGCGTCGGACATCGTTTCTCCTTGGGGCGGCCCGGCCAGGCCGGACTCAGGAAACGAAAAAGCCACGGCACGAGTGCCGTGGCTTTCATTATGGGCGAAACCGCAGCCGAATGCGCACCCCCGACGGGGCCGCGCGCGGCGGGCTACTGCGCGCTCCACTGAAAGGCGGTTTTCGCGCCGCCCTTCGCGCCGACCGTGACGGCGTGGGATTCCTCGTTGCCCTGGTACGACGCCCGCACCGTATAGCGGCCCGGCGGCACTTTCACGAGCATGTACGGCCCGCGCGCGTCGGTCTTCAGCACTTCGGTACCCTTGCCGTCGACGATCCGCACATGGACGTCGGCCAGGAACTCACCGCCCTTGCCGGTGAACCGCAGCGCCAGCGGCCAACTCGGCTCGTTGCGCTGGAACGCCGCCGATTCGTCCAGCCCGACGCCGCCGGACACGAAGGTGACGTCGCCCTGCTGGCGCGCGGCGGGCAAGCCGTCCGACTGCGCGTACGCGCCGGTCGCTCCGGCTGCGAGGCCGGCGGCCAGCGCCGCGGCAACGGCAAATCGGGACACGTTGCGTAGATATTGCATGGCTCTCTCCTTGGGGTCGGAACACATACAGGGCGCCGCGCCACACCTTCAGTACGGCGGCGGCGCCCGCCGCGGCCGGCCTGGCCGGCCATCGGCCGTCGCCGGTCAGCTCAGGTCGACCGGCACGAAGATCTGTGCATTATCGCGCTGGATCAGCAGAGCAAGACTGTTGCCCGCCCCCTTGACCGCGTCGCGCAACTGCTCGGGGCTCGTGACCGGGCGGCCGTTGACCGCGAGGATCACGTCGCCGGGCTGGATGCCCGCGTTGGCGGCCGGCCCGCCGGCCTGCTGCACGATCAGGCCATGCGACAGGTTGGCGGCACTGCGCTCCTGCGGCGACAGCGGACGCACCGCGACGCCCAGGCGCCCCTGCTCGACCGGCCCACCGTCGTTCGACGCGAGCTTCGCGTCGGCCATCGCGCCGAGCGTCACGCTGATCGACTTCTTCGACTTGTCGCGCCAGATCTGCAGGTCGGCCGTCGAACCCGGCTTCAGGTTCGCGATCTGCGCGGGCAGCGACGTCGAATCGGCGACCGGCGAGCCGTTGACCGACAGGATCACGTCACCCGGCTGCAGGCCGGCCTTCGCGGCCGGGCCGTTCGCGTCGACCGAGCTGACGAGCGCGCCGTCCGGCTTCTGCAGCCCGAACGAGCTCGCGAGCGTCTGGTTCAGCCCCTGCACGGCGACGCCGAGGCGGCCGCGGCTCACGTGGCCCGTCTTCACGAGCTCGTCCTTCACCTTGATCGCCTCGTTGATCGGGATCGCGAACGACAGGCCCTGGAAGCCGCCCGTCTGCGAGTAGATCATCGAGTTGATGCCGATCACCTCGCCCTGCAGGTTGAACAGCGGGCCGCCCGAGTTGCCGGGGTTCACCGGCACGTCGGTCTGGATGAACGGCGTGTAGTTCTCGTCCGGCAGCGCGCGCGACTTCGCGCTGATGATGCCCGACGTGACCGTGTTGTCGAAGCCGTACGGCGAACCGATCGCGACGACCCACTGGCCGACCTTGCTCTGCGCCGGGTCGCCGATCTTCACGGTCGGCAGGCCGCTCGCGTCGATCTTCAGCACCGCGACGTCGGACTGCTTGTCGGAGCCGACGACCTTCGCCTTGTATTCGCGCTTGTCGGTCAGCTTGACCGTCACGACGTTCGCGCCGTCGATCACGTGCGCATTGGTGAGGATGTACCCGTCGGAGCTGATGACGAACCCGGAACCGAGGCTCGCGCTCGGCTGGTCGTCCGGCTGCGCGTCGCCACCCATGCCCGGCACCTGGCCGTAGAAGTGCTTGAAGAACTGGTAGAACGGGTCGCTCGGATCGATCGGCAGCTGCGGCTGCGGCACGCGCCGCGACACCTGCTTCACGACGTGCTTCGCGCTGATGTTCACGACCGCCGGGCCGTAGGTCTCGACGAGCCCGGAGAAATCGGGGATGCCGGTCTTCGCGGCCGCTTCGGCCGGCATCAATGCGGCGGCCTGCGCGGGCGTGATGATCTGCGGATCGGCGCGGTGGGTGCCGGCGACATAACCGGCGGACAGGGCGGCCGCCACGGCGACCGCGACGGCGCCGCGCGCAAGGAATCGGGTGTTCATCGTAGGACCTCCTCTTTGTTAGGACGCAGCGTAACGACCCTGACTTAAAGGAGGCTTAATCAGCCTTAAGCGGGGCTTAAGCGGCCGCCGGCGCCTGCACGGAGGTGCATTTCACACGGATTCGGACGGCTGCAGCGCCTCGGCCGGCATCTCGGCATCGCGAAACACGACGCTGACGAGCAGGCCGCCCGCGGCCGCGTCGCCGAGCGACACCGTCGCGCCCTGCTGCGCGGCCACGCGCTTGACGATCGCGAGCCCGAGCCCGCTGCCCGACACGTCGGTGCGCGCCCGCGCGGAGCTGTCGCGGTAGAAGCGGTCGAACACGCGTTCGCGCTCGTCGGCCGGAATGCCGGGCCCGCTGTCGCCGATCTGCACGCACGCGCGGCCGGCCGCGTCGCGGGTCAGCGATACGTCGATGCGGCCGCCGTCCGGCGTGTACTTCACCGCGTTGTCGAGCAGGTTGCCGAACATCACGCGCAGCGCGCCGACGTCCGCGACGACGCTCGCCGCGCGCGTCTCCTCGAAGCCGAGATCGATGTCGTGCCGTTGCGCGAGCGGCGCAAGCGCGGCCACGCATTCGGCGAGCAGCGCCTGCAGGTCGACCGGCTCGCGCATCGTCGCGCCATCCGGTTCGGCGCGGGCGAGCGCGAGCAGTTGCTCGGTGAGGCGCGTCGCACGCGACACGCCATCCTGGAGATCGGCGATCGCCTCGCGGCGCGACGCGTCGTCCTTCGCACGGGCGACGAGTTGCGCCTGGATCTGCACGGCCGCGAGCGGCGTACGCAGTTCGTGCGCGGCATCGGCCACGAAGGCCTTCTGCGTGTCGAGGGCAGCCGCCAGCCGCGCGAGCAGCCCGTTCAGCGCGCGGACGAGCGGCTGCACCTCGAGCGGCAGGCGCCCATCGGGCAGCGGATCGAGCGCTTCCGGCCGTCGCGCCTCGACCGCGCGCGTCACGCGGCCGAGCGGCGCGAGCCCGCGTCCGACGATCACCCACACGGCCGCGCCGAGGAACGGCAACAGCACGATCAGCGGCCACAGCGTGCGCAGCGCGACGTTCGCCGCGAGCCGGTTGCGCACCGACAGCGGCTGCGCGAGCTGCACGACGTTGTCGCCGACGATCGCGCCGTACACGCGCCATTCGCCGCGATCGGTGCGTTCGGTCGAGAAGCCGAGCTCCGCACGCGGCGCGATCGGCGCACGCGGATGCGAGAAGTACATCAGCACGCCGTTGCGGTTCCAGATCTGGATCACGATGCCTTCGTCGCCGTTGGTGCGCGAACCGAACACCTGCGAGAACGGCTCGGACGGCAAGGCCGCGGCGATTTCCTGCAACTGGTAGTCGAACAGTTCGTTCGCTTCGGCGAGCGCCTGCCGGTAGATGAGCCAGCCCGCCAGGCCCACGCCCGCGACGACGATCGCGAGCAGCCAGATCAGCAATTGATGACGAATCGACCTCACGCGTCAGCTTTCCTTGACGACCATGTAGCCGAGCCCGCGCACGTTGCGGATCAGGTCCGAGCCGAGCTTCTTGCGCAGCGCGTGGATGTAGACCTCGACCGTGTTGCTGCCGATCTCCTCGCCCCAGCCGTACATCTTCTCCTCGAGCTGGCTCTTCGACAGCACCGCGCCGGGCCGCGCGAGCAGCGCCTCGAGCAGCGCGAACTCGCGCGCGGACAGCGCGACGGGCGCGCCGTCGAGCGTCACCTGGTGCGAAGCGGGATCGAGCGTCAGCGCGCCGTGGCGGATCAGCGATTCGCTGCGGCCGGCCTGGCGGCGGATCAGCGCGCGCATCCGCGCGCCCAGTTCATCGAGGTCGAACGGCTTGACGAGGTAGTCGTCGGCGCCCGCGTCGAGCCCCTTCACGCGGTCGGCCACCGCATCGCGCGCGGTGACGATCAGCACCGGCAGCGCCAGCCCGCGTGCGCGCAGCGTGCGCAGCACGTCGATGCCGTCGCGCTTCGGCAGGCCGAGATCAAGCAGCAGCAGGTCGTACGTCTCGCCGCCGAGCGCCGTCAGCGCGGCGTCGCCGTCCTGCACCCAGTCGACGGCGAAGCCGTCCGAGCGCAGCGCCTTGCGCACGCCTTCGGCAATCATTCGATCATCTTCGACAAGCAGAATCCGCATCGGGACAGGCATCCATGGGGCGAGTCAAACACGCCGACCATTGTAGCGCCGCGAACCGGGCGCGCGGCACCGTGCAATGCAACAGAAAGGCGGATTGCAAGGGGGCTGTCCGGACTTGTCTCTACAATGTGCGCTTTGGCGCCGCGCGCGCCCTGCCCGAACGTCGTGCTTCCCCCGTATTCGCTCATGCCGATTTCCGATCTTTCCACCCGGTTCGCCCCCCGTGCCCGCGTCTGCCTGAAGGCGGCCGCCGTCGTCGCCACCTGCACGGCCCTCGCCTTCGCGCCGCCCGCGCAGGCCCGCAAGAAATCCCACAAGGAAGCACGCAAGACGGCCGTCGTGTCGCCTGGCGCACGCGCGGCCGGCCTGCCGGCGTCCGTGCTCGTCGCGCTGCAGCGCGCGAAGGTGCCGGCGTCGGCGATGAGCGTCGTCGTCGAGCGCGTCGGCGATCCGGAACCGCTGATCGCGTGGAATGCGAGCCGGCCGATGATGCCGGCGTCGACGATGAAGCTCGTGACGACCTTCTCGGGCCTGTCGATCCTCGGCCCCGACTACCGCTGGCGCACCACCGCCTACACGGACGGCACCGTCGACCCGGACGGCACGCTGCAGGGCAACCTGTACATCAAGGGCACCGGCGATCCGAAGCTCGTGCCCGAAGAGCTGATCGATCTCGTCGACAAGCTCCGCAAGGCCGGCGTCAAGCGCGTGGCAGGCGGACTCGTGCTCGACAAGAGCTACTTCGCGACCTCGACGCGCGACCTCCCTTCGTTCGACGACGACGCGAGCGCGCCGTACAACGTCGGCCCCGATCCGCTGCTGTACGCATTCAAGGCCGTGTCGTTCACCGTCACGCCGGGCGACGACGGCAAGGTGGCCGTCGACGTGCTGCCGCCGCTCGCGGACCTGTCGATCGACAACCAGCTGGTCGAAGGCTCGGGCTCGTGCAGCGCGGCCGCCGCGGCCGCGCGCCCGACGCTGACGGCCGGCGGCGGGATCATGACCGCCTCGTTCGCGGGCGACTACCCGCTGCGCTGCGGCGCGCACACGACCAACCTCGCGATCCTCGATCACACGACGTTCTTCGCGCGCGGCTTCCTCGCGCTGTGGCAGCAGGACGGCGGCACGATCGCCGGGCCCGTGAGCGAGGGCAAGGTGCCGACCGCCGCGCGGCCCCTCGCCGTGCATCACAGCCCGGTGCTCGGCAGCATCGTCTACGACATCAACAAGTTCAGCAACAACGTGATGGCGCGCAACCTGTTCCTGACGATCGGCGCGGTCAGCGGCAAGCCGCCCGCGACGCCCGAGCAGTCGAGCCGCGTGATCCAGGCGTTCCTGCAGAAGAACGGCATCGCGATGCCCGACCTCGTGCTCGAGAACGGCTCGGGCCTGTCGCGCGAAGAACATGTGAGCGCGCTGTCGCTCGCCGCGCTGCTGCAGGCCGCGAACGCGAGCCCGGTCGCGCAGGCGTTCGTCGATTCGCTGCCGATCGCCGGCATCGACGGCACGATGAAGAACCGCCTCACCAACGCCGGCGTGCTCGGCAACGCGCACATCAAGACCGGCACGCTGCGCGACGTGCGCGCGATCGCCGGCTACGTCGCCGGTGCGGACGGCCAGAGCTACATCGTCGTGAGCTTCATCAACAACGATCACGCGGAAGCCGCGCGCGCCGCGCACGACTCGCTGCTCGAATGGATCTACGCCGGCGCGCACTGACGTTGCCGCGCGCCGCGACACACGGCACGCCGGCGGCCTGCTGCCGGCGCGCGTCGGCCCGCCTCGGCATC
>NZ_JAAGPH010000229.1:0-7573 GCF_017104705.1 Burkholderia sp. Se-20373
TGTCGCCTGCCGTGCGGCGGCAACAGCGCGCCGCATGGCTCTTTCTCGCGCCGGCCTGCGCGATGGTGGCCGTCTATGTGGTCTGGCCGATCCTGTCGACGCTGTGGCTGAGCCTGTACAACTGGGACGGGATGACCGAGCGCACCTTCGTCGGGCTCGCGAACTACGTCGAACTGCTGCATGCGCCGACGTTCTACACCGCGCTGCGCAACAACGTGATCTGGCTCGCGCTCTTCATGCTCGCGCCGCCGCTCGGCCTCGCGCTCGCGTTGTACCTGAACCAGGCGGTGGCCGGCATCCGGCTCGTGAAGTCGCTGTTCTTCGCGCCGTTCGTGCTGTCCGGCGTGGTCGTCGGGCTGATCTTCTCGTGGTTCTACGATCCGACGTTCGGCCTGCTCGCGCTGATCGCCGGACACGGCATCCCGGTGCTCGGCGACGCGCGCTACGCGACGTTCGGCATCGTATTCGCCGCGCTGTGGCCGCAGACCGCGTACTGCATGATCCTGTACCTCACCGGCCTCACGTCGCTCAACCCGGAACAGATCGAAGCCGCCCGGATGGAAGGCGCGCGCGGCTTCGCGCTGCTGTGGCACGTCGTGCTGCCGCAATTGCGGCCGACCACCTTCATGGCGATCGTCGTCACGGTGATCGGCGCGCTGCGCAGCTTCGACCTGATCTCGGTGATGACGAGCGGCGGCCCATTCGAGAGCTCGACCGTGCTCGCGTATTACATGTACGACCAGGCGATCAAGTACTACCGGCTCGGCTATTCCGCGTCGATTGCGGTCGTGCTGTTCGCGATCATGCTCGTCTACATCGTGTTCCAGTTGCGCCGCCTGCTGCGCAACGAGCAATAACCTGACCGGTGGCCATCATGTTTCCGACTCCCGTTGCCCAATGGAAGCCTGTCTCGCGCAGGCTGTACAAGTTGTCGCTGCCGGTTGCGCTGCTGATCTGGCTGCTTCCGATGATCGCCGTGTTCATCACGTCGGTGCGCTCGACCGAGGAACTGGTCGAAGGCCACTACTGGGGCTGGCCACGGCACTTCTCGATGATCGAGAACTATCGCGACGCGCTGACGACGTCGCCGATGCTGCATTATTTCTGGAACAGCGTGCAGATCACGGTGCCTTCCGTGCTTGGCTCGATCGCACTCGCGGCGATGGCCGGCTTTGCGCTGGCGACCTACAAGTTTCGCGGGAGCACGGCGCTGTTCGGGACGTTCGTTGCCGGTAACTTCGTGCCCGTGCAGGTGTTGATGATTCCGGTGCGAGATCTGTCGCTGCGGCTCGGTGTGTTCAATACGGTCGAGGCGCTGATTCTGTTTCATGTCGCGTTCCAGACCGGGTTCTGCACGCTGTTCCTGCGCAACTTCATCAAGCAGTTGCCGTTCGAGTTGATCGAGGCGGCAAGGATCGAAGGGGCGGGGGAATGGACGGTGTTTTACCGGATCGTGCTGCCGTTGATTCGGCCCGCGTTGGCCGCACTGGCGATTCTCGTTTTTACGTTCGTGTGGAACGACTACTTCTGGGCGCTGTGTCTCACGCAAGGCGATGAAGCCGCGCCGATCACGGCAGGCGTTGCCGCGTTGAAGGGGCAATGGACGACGTCGTGGAATCTCGTGTCGGCCGGGTCGATTCTGGCGGCGTTGCCGTCCGTCGCGATGTTCTTCGCGATGCAGAAGCATTTCGTGGCGGGGCTGACGTTTGGTGCGACCAAAGGTTGAACGCGCGGCTCAGCGTATTCGTATCTCCCCCTCCGCATCGTGAGGTTGCCCGCTTCGGCGGGCTTTTTTTTGATTGTCGCGGATTGGCCGGAGGGAGATACAGGTCGTCTGTGCTCAGCCGGTTTCGGACGCTCGACCATAAGGTCTGAATCGCAGACAATCTTGAGCACACGCTTGCCTTTGGTCAATAACGATGAAAGTTTCAAGAGATTTCGGGATCGTTGTCCGACGCGACGCGCTAGCGGCCAAGAATGTCGACCTGTCCACGGTTATGGTCGAGTTCAATTTTCAGAAATATTTTGACGAATCCGATAGCCTTATATCGCTTGGCCCGCTCTTTGGCGGCGATGCGGCCGACGAGTGTACAAGGTCATTGGAGCGGCTTGGGCTGACATACATCGACGACTTTTTTGTCTTCGAGGGGTTTGTGCCTGACTGGTGCTCGTTCGAAGTATTTTGACATGCGTACCGATCTCTAGCTTCCGAAGACTGATGTCGGCTACGAACGGCCGTTCGACACAGCTTTTTAGATCGTCGACAATCGGTGCGGATAAGGGCGTAGCCTTTAGCGGTTACCGTCGATCAGATCGTTCAGCAGCGCATCGAACGCGGCCTGTGCGTCTTCAAGTTCCTGCAGGGCGGCATCAAAGGTTTGCAGCGCGAACGGCGAAGGCTCGCCGCTGCCTTGCGGCGGAAATTGCTTCTGCATCGAGGCGAACGTACTCTGCACGCGCAGCGTGGCGGCCACCATGCGCTCCATCGCCTCGGTTTCTTCGGCTCGGGCCTGTTCCGGATTCATTCCTCTCTCCTTGGATGGTTTTCTTGAAGACCAGATCGTACACGCTGTGTCCGTTCTTGCCGCCCTTGGCAGAACGACTCCGTTGAAGGTTCCAACGGCACGCTGCGGGAGAAGCGATTTAATCGGGAATGATTCCGCAGTCGCGCCGAGGCCAAGATACGCATCGAGCGTGGCTATAAAATCCCGCCGCAGGTCGCAACGATTGGCCGCTTTGGATCAATCTGAAGGGCCGTTCTGGGTCGAGAAACGACATCCACGGAAATCCGCGATGAACGATTCCCCTGGCCGCTACTGCGACGCCGAGTTCGGGCCGCAGCCCTTGACCCGCAGCAATGCGTCGACCGACCCGATGTTCTTCTCATGCGCCACGAGCATCTGCGTGAGCGCGTGGTGCATATCCGGCTGCGCCAGCGTCGGCAGTAACGCCTGCAGCTTCCTCACCACCCACCGCTGCCCACGATTCAAAAACGCCAGCCGCTCCGCCAGATCCTCGATCGCCATCGCCTTCTCATAAAACGCACCTGCAGCATGCGTCGGCGTCGCATCGAGCGACCGAATCGCATCGACCAGTACCGCGCACCAGTGCGCCTCATCCTGCCGAATACTCGCCACGAGCCGATGAAGTTCAGGATCGTCGATTGCCGCCGCCGTCTCCGACGCGACACGCGCACCTGCACGCTCGGCTTCCAGCAGCTCATTCAGCAACGCGAGCAACGCGTCGCGCTGCGCACCGGCGGATTCGTCCATTGCTTTGGGGGAACGGGCGTCGTGCCCGTCGTCGTGGGGCCGGTTCGACATGCGATGTCCTCCGTGCGGAAAGCGTGGCGCGCCAGTTCGTCCGGCGTGATTCCGTCAGGCACTGCGCTCACGACAGCGTCCCCACATCACGGCAGGCAGCAGCGGAGCCCCACGAAGAATGGATCACAGTCTGACATGGCCCTGTGACACGCGTCTGCAGCCGACCCACTGTGCGTGATGCGCATCAACACACACCGCCACGCACAGCCGACCTCACGTCCACCCTTCGAGCCTCAACGTCGACCGCACCAACCGCTGCTCCTCCTGTTCGATCTCCCGCAGATACTCGACGCACTGACGAATATGCTCGCTCGCCGCCTTGCGCGCCTGATCGGGCAGCCGCCCCGTCACCGCGTTATAAAGCCGAGCATGCTGCCGATCGATCTGCTTTTTCAGCGGCTCGCGGTGATAGAGATTGTTCACGGACGCAAACACCGAACTCAGCAACAAATCCGTCAACGATTGCAGCGTATTCACGAGCACCGGATTATGCGAAGCCTCGCAAATCGCGAGATGAAACGCGTGATCGAGCTTCGCGCGCGCGGCCGGGTCGAGATCCTGCGCATCGGCCGCGGTCATCTCTTCATAGCGGCGCTTGATCAGGATGAAATCCGCCGGCGTGCCGCGCAGCGCCGCGAGCCGCGCGGCTTCCGTCTCGAGCATCCCGCGCACCTCGAACAGATCGTACAGCGTGCGCGGCTGCGAACCGAGGAGATGCATCATCGGCGTGATCTCGCGTTGCGGGGTCAGGCTCGCCACGAACGAGCCCTTGCCGTGCGTGGTGTCGATGATCCCGCGCGCGCGCAGCAGCTTCATCCCTTCACGCACGGCCGTGCGCGACACGCCGAGCTTCTCGGTCAGCCGCCGTTCGGACGGTAGCGCCTGCCCGGCCTTCAGCACGCCATCGACGATCAGTTTCTCGATGCGCTCTGCAACGACGTCGGCCACGTTCCGCGCCGGGCCCGCTCGATCCTGCATTTCCATACTGGTATGACCACTTCGGAAGGATATCGGCGATTTTCCCACAAACCCTTTTCACCATTCAGTTTTACGGCGACCGATACCGCTGCTTTCCGGTCGCCCCATAAAAACTGGTATGACCACGGCCGCCACGTCTGGACACACACGCGCCGCCCGCCAAGAATCCCTCCCTTCCGGCGTGCCGCGCGTTGCGCAGCCGCCTGCATGGTGGAGACAACCCCGATGAGTTTCACCTACGACGAACGGATCGACGGCCCACTGGCGACCGTCGGCCGCGACACACTCGTCGCCGCGCTGCACGCGGCGGCGCCCGGCCTCGACGTGCTGCACGAACGCGAGGCGCTCAAGCCGTTCGAATGCGACGGCCTCGCCGCGTACCGCACGGTGCCGCTCGCGGTCGCGCTGCCCGACACGGTCGAGCAGATACGCGCGGTGCTGCGCGTCGCGGCCGCACTCGGCGTGCCGGTAGTCGCGCGCGGCGCGGGCACCGGGCTGTCGGGCGGCGCGATGCCGCTCGAGAAAGGCCTGCTGCTCGTGATGGCGAAGTTCAACCGGATTCTCGACATCGACCCCGATGCCGGCATCGCACGCGTGCAGCCCGGCGTGCGCAATCTCGCGATCTCGCAGGCGGCCGCTCCGCACGGCCTCTACTACGCACCCGATCCGTCGTCGCAGATCGCCTGCTCGATCGGCGGCAACGTCGCTGAAAACGCGGGCGGCGTGCACTGTCTGAAATACGGCCTCACGGTGCACAACATCCTGAAGGTCGAGATCCTGACGATCGACGGCGAGACGCTCACGCTCGGCGCCGACGCGCTCGACGCGCCCGGCTTCGACCTGCTCGCGCTGTTCACCGGCTCGGAAGGGATGCTCGGGATCGTCACGGAAGTCACCGTGAAGCTGCTGCCGAAGCCGCCGAGCGTGAAGGTGCTGATGGCAAGCTTCGACGATGTCGCGGAAGCCGGCGCGGCGGTCGCGCGAATCATCGGCGCGGGCGTGATCCCCGGCGGCCTCGAGATGATGGACAACCTCGCGATCCGCGCGGCGGAGGATTTCATCCACGCGGGCTACCCGGTCGACGCGCAGGCGATCCTGCTGTGCGAGCTCGACGGCTCGCCGACCGACGTCGACGAAGACGCCGAACGCGTCGCCGCGCTGCTGCGCGACGCGGGCGCAACCGAGATCCGCGTCGCACGCGACGAAGCCGAGCGCCAGCGCTTCTGGGCCGGCCGCAAGAACGCATTCCCGGCGGTCGGCCGCATGTCGCCCGACTACTACTGCATGGACGGCACGATTCCGCGCCGCGAGTTGCCGCGCGTGCTCGAAGGCATCGCCGCGCTGTCCGCCGAATACGGGCTGCCGGTCGCTAACGTGTTCCACGCGGGTGACGGCAACATGCACCCGCTGATCCTGTTCGATGCGAACCGGCCCGGCGAACTCGACCGCGCAGAAGCGCTCGGCGGCAAGATCCTCGAGCTGTGCGTCGCGGCGGGCGGCAGCATCACGGGCGAGCACGGCGTCGGCCGCGAGAAGATCAACCAGATGTGCGTGCAGTTCAACGCCGACGAGATCACGTTCTTCCACGCGGTGAAGGCCGCGTTCGATCCGCAGGGGCTGCTCAATCCCGGCAAGAACATCCCGACGCTGCACCGCTGCGCCGAATTCGGTGCGATGCACGTCCATCACGGCAAGCTGCCGTTTCCCGACCTGGAGCGCTTCTGATGCGACGCGACATCGAATCGATCGACGACAGCGCGGCGCTCGTCGCGCAGGTCGACGCGGCGATCCACGATCGCCAGCCGCTGCACATCCGCGGCGCCGGCACGAAGGCGTTCCTCGGCCGCCCCGTCGAAGGCCGCACGCTCGACGTGCGCACGCATCGCGGCGTCGTCTCGTACGACCCGACCGAACTCGTCGTCACCGCGCGCGCGGGCACGCCGCTCGCCGATCTGGAAGCGATGCTCGACGCGGCCGGCCAGATGCTGCCGTGCGAGCCGCCAACGTTCGGCGGCGCGGCCACGGTCGGCGGCATGTTCGCGGCGGCGCTGTCGGGCCCCCGCCGCCCGTGGGCCGGCGCGGTGCGCGACTTCGTGCTCGGCTGCCGCGTGATCACCGGCCACGCGAAGCACCTGCGCTTCGGCGGCGAGGTGATGAAGAACGTCGCGGGCTACGACGTGTCGCGGCTGCTCGCGGGCAGCTTCGGCTGTCTCGGCGTCGTGACCGAGGTGTCGTTGAAGGTACTGCCGAAGCCGCGCGCGACGGGCGATCTCGCATTGCAGCTTGCGGTGGACGAAGCCGTGCAGCGCGTCGCCGCCTGGCGGCGCGCGGGGCTGCCGCTCGCGGGCGCATGCCACGCGGACGGCGTGCTGCACGTGCGGATCGAAGGCGGCGAGGGCTCGGTGAAAGCCGCGCGCGACACGATCGGCGGCGAACGCATGGACGATCGCGACGATGCGTTCTGGGCTCGGCTGCGCGATCTGGCGCTGCCGTTCTTCGACGATCCGCGCCCGCTGTGGCGCGCGTCGGTGCCGGCCTCCGCACCGCTCGACGCACTGCCCGGCGCGCTGCTTGCCGACTGGGGCGGCGCACAGCGCTGGCTGAAGAGCGATGCCGCGCCCGCCGACGTGCAGCGGTTCGCCGCGCAATGGGGCGGCCACGCGACCTGCTTCACCCCGGGCACGACGCGCGAGCCGTTCCAGCCGCTGCCGGCCGCGCTGCTGCGCGTGCACCGGCAGCTCAAGACGCAGCTCGACCCGCATGCGATTTTCAATCCCGGCCGCCTGTACGCCGACTTCTGACGCGAACCCGATCCCGACCCGCCGATGCAAACCAATCTCAGCGAAGCAAGCAAGGCCCTCGCCCGGGCCGACGAAGCGGAAGCGATCCTGCGCGCGTGCGTGCACTGCGGCTTCTGCAACGCGACCTGCCCGACCTACCAGGTGCTCGGCAACGAGCTCGACGGGCCGCGCGGGCGCATCTACCTGATCAAGCAGCTGCTCGAAGGCGAACCGTGCGGCGAGCGCACGCAGCAGCATCTCGACCGCTGCCTGACGTGCCGCAACTGCGAGACGACCTGCCCGTCCGGCGTGCGCTATCACACGCTGCTCGACATCGGCCGCGCGGAAGCCGAGAAGCGCGTGCAGCGGCCCGCGCGCGCGCGCCTGCTGCGCGCGGGGCTGCGCCACGTCGTGCCGCGCCCGGCGCCGGTAGATCGGAAGGGCACACGTCTGAACTCCATGCCCCCCACCAAACACCTTATGCCGGTTTCT
>NZ_JAAGPH010000021.1:0-74208 GCF_017104705.1 Burkholderia sp. Se-20373
CGGCAGTCACGACCACCGGGGCCGGTGCGGCCGCCGGCGCGCTGCGCGGCTCGTCGCGCTTCGCCTCGTAGGTCGGTGCATCGAACGGCGTTGGCGCCCCGCGCGGCGGCGCGACGCGGCGAATGCCGTCGAAACGCTTGGCCCAGTACGGGTTCGTCAGGTAGTCGAGCCGCACGGTGCCGCCCGTCGAC
The DNA here is from genome assembly GCF_017104705.1 of Burkholderia sp. Se-20373. NCBI lineage: Bacteria > Pseudomonadati > Pseudomonadota > Betaproteobacteria > Burkholderiales > Burkholderiaceae > Burkholderia > Burkholderia sp. Se-20373. The sequence continues at coordinate 192 of NZ_JAAGPH010000021.1, forward strand.
GGTGCGTTGACGAAGCGCAGCTTGCCGACATAGATGCCGACGTGCGAATGCGGCCGTCCGGTCGTATTGAAGAAGATCAGGTCGCCCGGCGCGATCTGGTCGGGCTCGATCGCCACGCCGCGGCCGCTCATGTCGGCCGTCGTGCGGGGCAGGTTCACGTCGGCCGCCCGGCCGATCACGTAGCGTACGAGCCCGCTGCAGTCGAAGCCGCTCGTCGGCGTGTTGCCGCCCCAGCGATACGGGACGCCGACGAGGCTCATCGCCTGGATCGAGATTTCTTCCTGGCCGACGCTGTGATCGACGAATTTCGGGAAATTGGCGGGGGCGGGGAACGCGCGCGGCGTCGTGATCCTCATGCCCGAATCGGAGCGCGATGTCGACTGCGGCGGCACGCTGGAGCAGGCCGCAAGCAGGGAAACGATGGCGACGGGGACCCAAATTCGAAGCATGGCAAGGCGGGCAAGCGCGGCGCGCTTGCGAATCGTATGACAACAGACAGACCCGATGGTAGACGCTCCGGCGGGGCTTAAGCAACCATTCTTGAGAATTTACTTGAAGTTTCGCGCGTAAACTGCATTGTTGCGTGACGAAGCGTTACTTATGTCTTCGACCCCAAATAAAAACGGCGCTCCTGACAGGAGCGCCGCGATGCGTCGACAGCCGGCCGACGGGCCGGCCTGCCGCGTTACAGGATGTCCGACGCGTAGTCGGCGAGCCGCGAGCGTTCGCCACGCGCGAGCGTCACGTGGCCGCTGTGGCCCCAGCCCTTGAAGCGGTCGACGACGTACGTGAGGCCCGAGCTGCCTTCGGTCAGGTAAGGCGTGTCGATCTGCGCGATGTTGCCGAGGCACACGATCTTCGTGCCCGGGCCGGCGCGCGTGACGAGCGTCTTCATCTGCTTCGGCGTCAGGTTCTGCGCCTCGTCGATGATCAGGTACTTGTCGACGAACGTACGGCCGCGCATGAAGTTCATGCTCTTCACCTTCAGGCGCGAACGGATCAGTTCCTGCGTCGCGGCACGGCCCCATTCGCCGGCGGCGTCGTCGGTCTTCTGCAGCACTTCGAGGTTGTCGTCGAATGCGCCCATCCACGGCTGCATCTTCTCTTCCTCGGTGCCAGGCAGGAAACCGATGTCCTCGCCGACGGGCACGGTCGCGCGCGTCACGATGATCTCGTTGTAGCGCTTGTCGTCGAGCACCTGCGCGAGGCCGGCCGCGAGCGCGACGAGCGTCTTGCCGGTGCCGGCCTGGCCGAGCAGCGTGACGAAGTCGATCTCGGGGTTCATCAGCAGGTTCAGCGCGAAATTCTGCTCGCGGTTGCGCGCGGTGATGCCCCACACGTTGTTCTTGTGGTGGCTGTAGTCGCGCAGCGTCTGCAGCAGCGCCGTCTTGCCGTTCAGCTCGCGGACGATCGCATGGAACGTCGGCTCGCCGTTTTGCGGCTCGAGATAGACGAACTCGTTGACGAGCATCGACGCGACGAGCGGGCCGGTCACGCGGTAGTACGTGGTGCCCGTCTTGGTGTCCTGCCAGCTCTCCATGCCCTTCGCATGCTTGGTCCAGAAGTCCTGCGGCAGTTCGCGCACGCCGTTGTACAGGAGGTCTTTATCCTCGAGCACCTGGTCGTTGAAGTAGTCTTCCGCGGGCAGGCTGAGCGCGTGCGCCTTGATCCGCATGTTGATGTCTTTCGACACCAGCACGACCTGGCGATCGGGGCGGTCGCGCTGCAGCGCGCGCACGACGCCGAGGATCTGGTTGTCGGCCTTGCCTTCGGGCAAGCCTTCGACGGGCGCGATGTCCGCCAGCTTCGTCTGGAAGTACAGGCGGCCGAGCGCCTCGCGGCTGCCGAGGCGCGACAGCGGGATGCCGGCCGTGATCGGGCCGGCATCGGCGACGAGCGCGTCGAGCGTGCGGCTGACCTGGCGTGCGTTGCGCGCGACTTCGGACATCCCCTTCTTGTGGTTGTCGAGCTCCTCGAGCGTCATCATCGGCAGATAGACGTCGTGTTCCTCGAAGCGGAAGAGGCTGCTCGGGTCGTGCATCAGCACGTTGGTGTCGAGCACGAACAGTTTCTGCAGTTCGGCTTCGGCGGGCTTGCGGCTGCGCGACTTCGTCGCGGCGCCGGTATCGCGCGCCGGTGCGGCGGCCGGTTTGTCGGCAGCCGGTTTGTCGTTGCGTGCAATGACGGGTGCCGCGGGTTCGGCGGGCGCCGGCATCGGCTGCAGCAGGGCAGCCGTCTGTTTGGTCTTGCGGCCGCGTGCGGGGGCGCTCGCGGCATCTTGCGCCGAAGACGCGACGGCGCGCAAAGGCGCGGCCGTGTTCGCGGCTTCGGTCATCGGTTGGGCCACGCTCGCCGGACCAAAGTCACCGGCTGTGGATGCGTCCCCTTCGGCGGATTTCTTCGCGGCTTTCGCGGGCCGCGCTTTCGCCTTGTATTCGTCGGGCGGCAGCAGGCTGCCGAGCTTGCTGGGGGGGGTAGGCAAAGGCATGGTGTCCCTCGGGAGGAATCGTGTCGCATGGCGTGCGCCGCTGATCGCATCCTGCGTGACGTAGACGCATGCAGTTTGCGCGCGGTGGCGCACAGGAAGTTCGTCTAGCCGGTTCGCCTAAGTGTCGATCAGCTCCTTGACGCGGTGAGGGCCGGACCGAGGCCCGGCGCGCAATCCATAAAAAAAGCCGCTGCCTCGTCGATAGAGGCATGCGGCTCAGCTGATACGGTCGTAATGCGCGTCAGGTGCCGGCAAGCATCGCAACGAGCACCGGCGCAGCTACGAGAAATATGGGGCGAACTGGCATTCATTGCGGCCCAATATAACGCGCCTCAAAGCGCTTGTACAGCACTTAGCACGTCGTCCACGTGACCCGGTACCTTGATGCCGCGCCATGCCTGGCGAAGCACGCCGTCGGTGTCGATCAGGAACGTGGAGCGCTCGATTCCGCGCACTTCCTTGCCATACATTTTCTTCATCTTGATGACATCGAACAGCGCGCACAGCGCTTCGTCGGCATCGGAAATCAGCGGGAACGGCAGTTCGAGCTTTGCCTTGAAATTGTCATGCGAGCGCAGGCTGTCGCGCGACACGCCGATGACTTCCGCACCGGCTTTCTTGAATTTCGGATAGAGATCGCGGAACTGCAGCCCTTCGGTCGTGCAGCCCGGCGTGTTGTCCTTCGGATAGAAGTACAGCACGAGTTTCTTGCCCTTCAGGTCGGACAGCGAAATGTCGCCGCCCGTGGCCGGTGCGGTGAAATCGGGAACTTGACGGTCAACTTCGACGGACACGTGTTTCTCCTGTTGTTATGGAAAGGCGCCGCTGCGGCGGCGCGGTTCGGCGGGGCGTCGCGGCAGCACGCCGCACGGGCGGAGCGGCGACGCCGGCTCGTGCGAACTCAGTCGGGCTGGACGATCAGTTCGCCGGAGCGGCCGGGGATTTCGCCCCACGTGACAGGGTACGATGGCAGCGAGTCGCGGTCCAGCGTCGCGTGGTAGTCGCCCATCGTCGCGAACGTGTGGCCTTGCGCGCGCCAGCCGGCGAGCAGTTGCTCGAACACGGGCGCAAGCTTCTGGCCTTCCAGCTCCGCATGCAGCGTGAACACTTGGTCGTGCGGATTGGTTTCGGTGAACTTGAGGATGTGCGCGGCGACGTTGTGCGTGTCGATGCCGTCGATGCCGAGCACTTCGTCGAGCGTCGGCAACGTGGTGGGCATCTGCACGTGCGACAGCGTGCGGCCGTTGACGACGGGCAGGTACGGCGAATGGCCGCGGCCGTCGGAAGCGTAGCGCATTCCCCATGCGTCGATCTGCTCGAACGCGGAATCGTTCATCTGCCAGCCGGCCGCGCCGTGCGTGACGGGCGGCGCGCCGAAGACGTCGATGAAGCGCGCGTGACTCTTCTGCATTTCACGCGCGGTCCAGTCGCGATCGCGCGCGCGGACGTTGTCCTGCCAGTACACGTGATCCCACGTGTGGATCCCGCATTCGAAGCCGGCCTCATGGATCGCGCGCATGTCGGCGATCGCGCGGCGGCCGATGTCGGGGCCCGGCAGCAGCACGCCGTACATCAGCTGCTTCACGCCGTAGTGCTCGACCACCGACGTGCGCGACACTTTCTTCAGGAAGCCGGGGCGGAACACGCGCCGCAGTGCCCAGCCCGTGTGATCGGGCCCGAGGCTGAAGAGGAAGGTCGCGCGCGCATTGAAGCGGTCGAAGATGCGCGCGAGGTTCGGCACGCCTTCGCGCGTGCCGCGCAGCGTGTCGACGTCGATCTTGAGGACGATGCGAGCCAAGCGAACGTCCCGATCAGCCTTGCTGTTCGACGAGCGCGCGTGCGTCGGCGACGTGGCCGCGATACGCTTCGAAGATGTTGCGCAGCGCGTCGTCGAACGTCGCTTGCGGCGCCCAGCCGAGTTCCTGCATCGTGTTGTCGATCTTCGGCACGCGGTTCTGCACGTCCTGGTAGCCGTTGCCGTAGTAGGCGCCGGACGTCGTCTCGACGAGCTTCACCTGCTTGGCCGAATCGGCGTACTCGGGGAATTCCGCCGCCAGTTCGAGCATCTTGTGCGCGAGTTCGCGAACCGAGAAGTTGTTCTTCGGATTCCCGATGTTGTAGATCTTGCCCGACGCGACGCCGTCCTTGTTCTCGATGATCTTCATCAGCGCGCTGATGCCGTCGCCGATGTCGGTGAACGCGCGCTTCTGCGAGCCGCCGTCGACGAGGCTGATGTTCTCGCCGCGCACGATGTGGCCGAGGAACTGCGTGACCACGCGCGAGCTGCCTTCCTTCGGCGTGTAGATCGAGTCGAGGCCCGGGCCAATCCAGTTGAACGGGCGGAACAGCGTGAAGTTCAGGCCTTCCATCCCGTAGCCCCAGATCACGCGGTCCATCAGCTGCTTCGAGCACGCGTAGATCCAGCGCGGCTTGTTGATCGGGCCGTAGGTGAGGGCCGATGCATCCGGGTCGAACTGCTCGTCCGAGCACATGCCGTAGACCTCGGAGGTCGACGGGAACACGAGGTGCTTGCCGTACTTGACGGCCGAACGCACGATCGGCAGGTTCGCCTCGAAGTCGAGTTCGAACACGCGCAGCGGCTGCTGGACGTAGGTGGCGGGCGTTGCGATCGCGACGAGCGGCAGGATCACGTCGCACTTCTTCACGTGATACTCGACCCACTCCTTGTTGATCGTGATGTCGCCTTCGAAGAAATGCATCCGCTCGTGGTTGACGAGGTCGCCCAGCCGATCGGTCTGCATGTCCATGCCGAACACTTCCCAATCGGTGGTTTCAAGAATGCGCTTCGACAGGTGATGGCCGATGAAGCCGTTCACACCCAGGATCAGGACTTTTTTTGCTTTCATGAATGACGGGAAGAATGAATGAACTGCGCGAATTCCGCGGGCGTCACGACGGTTTCGCTGCCGTCGCGCTGCTGCCACAGCTCGAGAATGGATAGGGCGCGGCTGTCGCCGCAGACGCCGAATAGCGCATTATCGCTTACGTGCAGGCCGGGCGGCAAATCTGCCGCGGCGGCTGTCGCCGCGCTGCCGGGCGCCGCCAGGCGCGCGCGCGCGATCACGAAACGCGTGCCGTGGACGTCCGTGAACGCGCCCGGATACGGAGGCGCGACCGCGCGCACCAGGTTGTAGACCTGCGCGGCCGGCTTCGACCAGTCGACGCGGCCGTCCTCGGGCTTGCGCCCGCCGTAGTAGCTGCCGGTCGAGAGATCGTTCGGCAGGTGCGGCGCCTCGCCCGCGAGCAGCGCGGGCAGCACGCGCCAGAGCGTCTGCTCGGCGGCTACCGTGACCTTGTCGAACACCTGCGTGGCCGTGTCGTCCGGCAGGATCGGCACCGCGGTCTGGCCGACGATCGCGCCGGCGTCGGGTTTCGCCGCCATCTCGTGCAGCGTCGCACCGGTTTCGGTTTCGCCGTTCAGCACCGCCCAGTTGGTCGGTACCCGACCCCGGTATTTCGGCAGCAGCGACCCGTGCATGTTGTACGCGCCCTTCGGCGCGATCGCGAGCAGGTCCACCGGCAGCATGTGCCGGTAGTAGAACGAGAAGATGAAGTCCGGCTGCGCGTCGGATACCGCGCGGCGCAGCGCCGGATCGGCGGGATCGGCCGGCGTGACGACCGGAATGCCGTGCTCAGCCGCGACGGATGCGACGCTGCCGAACCAGATGTTCTCGTTCGGGTTGTCCTCGTGCGTGACGACGAGCGCGACGTCGACGCCGCGCGCGAGCAGCACCTGCAGGCAGCGCACGCCGACGTTGTGATAGGCGAAGACGACTGCGCGCGGCTTCATTGCGCGGCACCCGTGCGGTTCGCGCCGGCCGCTGGCACCGGCGGCACGCCGTCGTGCTGCTCGAGCACGGCCTGGATCAGGTAGCGCGGGCGTGCACGCACCTGCTGGTAGATGCGGCCGACGTACTCGCCGAGCAGGCCGAGCGCGAAGATGATCACGCCGAGCAGGAAGAACGTGATGGCGAACAGCGTGAACACGCCTTGCACTTCCGCGCCGACGATGAAGCGTCGCACGAGCAGCAGCACGAACAGCGCGGCGGAGCCGAGCGACAGGATCACGCCGATGAACGACAGCCACTGCAGCGGCACGACCGAGAAGCCCGTCACGAGGTCGAAGTTCAGCCGGATCAGGCTGTACAGCGAGTACTTCGACTCGCCGGCGAAGCGCTCCTCGTGCGCGACCTCGATCTCGGTCGGTTTCTGCGCGAACGTGTACGCGAGGGCGGGGATGAACGTGTTGACTTCGCCGCACACGTTGATCGTGTCGATGATGCGGCGGCTGTATGCGCGCAGCATGCAGCCCTGGTCGGTCATCTTGATGCGTGTGATGCGCTCGCGCAGGCGGTTCATCATCTGCGACGCCTTGCGCCGCCACAGGCTGTCCTGGCGCTGCTTGCGGATCGAGCCGACGTAGTCGTAGCCCTCGCGCATCTTCGCGATCAGCTTGCCGATTTCCTCGGGCGGGTTCTGCAGGTCGGCGTCGAGCGTGATGACGATCTCGCCGCGCGATTGCGCGAAGCCGGCGAGGATCGCCATGTGCTGGCCGTAGTTGCCGTTGAGCAGCACGATGCGCGTCGTGTCGGGACGGACGTGGAACTGATCGGCGAGCATCGCGGCCGAGCGGTCGCGGCTGCCGTCGTTGATCAGGATCACTTCGTATGACGTGTCGAGTGCGTCGAGCGCCGGATACAGCCGCGCGAACAGCGCAGCGAGGCCGTCTTCCTCGTTGTACACGGGGATGATGACCGATACTTCGGGCCGGCCGGCGTCCAGGTGCCCGGCGGCCGGATGCCCGGCGCGTGCTTCAAGGTGACTCATGTACGCTTATTTTCCGTATTGTTCGCAAATCTGGTTGATGGCGTCGACCACGCGACGCACGTCGCCGTCCGTCATCTGCGTGAAGAGCGGCAGCGTGACGGTCGACGCGCCGTACCGTTCGGCGTGGGGGAACATGCCCTCCTTGAAACCGCGTGCACGGTACAGCGTGAAAAGATGGATCGCCGGGTAGTGGATGCCCGTGCCGATGCCGCGTTCCTTCATCTGCGCCATGAACTCGGCGCGGGTGATCGTCAGGCGCTCGAGCGGCAGCGTGATCAGGAACATGTGCCAGTTGCCGTTCTCGAATTCGGCGATCGGCAGGCCGACGCCGAGCTTCACGGCCGCACTGCCGTCGAATTCGGCGAAGTAGGCACGCGCAAGCGCGCGGCGCTGCGCGGTGAAGCGTTCGATGTGCGGCAACTGGCCGAGGCCGACGCGCGCGGCGACGTCGGTCAGGTTGTACTTGCCGCCGAGCACGTCGCAGTCCATCCCGTCGAAGCCCGTGCGCGTGATGCCCTGCAGCCGGTACTTCTGCGCGAGCGTCGCTTCTTCCTCGTTGTTCAGCACGAGTGCGCCGCCTTCGATCGTCGTCAGGTTCTTGTTCGCGTGGAAGCTGAACGACACGATGTCGCCGATCGCGCCGATGCGCTTGCCGTTCCACGTCGAGCCGAACGCCTGCGCCGCATCCTCGATCACGCGCAGCTTGTGCGCGCGCGCAATGGCGTACAGGCGGTCCATGTCGACCGGCAGGCCGGACAGGAACACGGGGATGATGGCCTTCGTGCGCGGCGTGATCGCCTGCTCGAGCTTGTCGAGATCGATGTTGCGCGTGACGGGATCGATGTCGGCGAACACGGGCGTCGCGCCCGTCTCGAGGATCACGTTGCTGGTCGAGACCCACGATGCCGGCGTCGTGATGACTTCGTCGCCGGGGCCGACGCCCGCGATGCGCAGGCCGATCTCCAGCGTGCAGGTACCCGAATTGAACGCGCGGACCGGGCGGCCGCCGCAGTACTCGGACAGCGCCGCTTCGAATTTCTGGTTCTGCGGGCCGGTGGTGATCCAGCCCGAGCGCAGCACGTCGACGACGCCCTGGATGGTTTCCTCATCGATCTCGGGGCGGGTGAACGGCAGAAACGGAGCGGTAGTCTGGCTCATGTACGTTTTGGCCTGTAATGGCGTGTAATAAAAGGGTCGGGCGATCCCGGCCGAAACCGGCATTAAACACCGGTTGGCGGAATCGCACCGTGATTTTTTGTAGGCAGACGCTTAATGCGCGCGGCGGCCGTGCTCAGCTTCGCGCGAGCACCAGCACGCCGATCAGGATGATGCCGATGCCGACGAGCCGCTGGACCGACAGCACTTCGCCGAACAGGTACCAGGCCGCGAATGCGTTGACGACGTAGCCGAGCGACAGCATCGGGTACGCGATCGACACGTCGACCCGCGACAGCCCGACGATCCAGACCACGACGCTCAGCACGTAGCAGCCGAGGCCGCCGATGATCGGCAATTGGGTTGCGATCTTCAGGCCGACCGGGATGATGTTCGCACGGCTGAATTCGAAGTGTCCAACGGCGTTGACGCCGGCTTTCAGCAGAAGTTGCGCACAGGCGTTGAGCATCACGCCGGTGATGATGCAGACGAACGAAACGGGATTCATGCAGCGGGCGTCCTTACGATTGCGGTTTCTCGACGATCACGCGGCGGTTGTCGCGTGCAATCACGCGCATCGGCACGCCTTGCTTGACCAGGATGTCGTACTCGCCGGGCGGCATGATCGCGAGCGCATGGGTTTCCTGCTTCCAGCGCGTGATCCACTCGTCGACGGTCGGAATCCACTTGTTCGGCTCCATCGAGATCCCGAACGCGAGCTCGTCCTGGCGCTGGACCATGATCGTCGTGTGGCCCATGTAGAACGGGAACGTGTGATCGAGCATCTCGATCGAGTAGAACGGCGTGTCGGCCGGCAGTTTCGCCAGTTCGGCGCGCACGGTGGGCGCGAGCAGCGCGCCGGAGCTGTAGCGGCCGAATTCGTCGTGACCGGTGCCGCCGATCGTGCCGAACGCGAGCCAGGCGGCGCCGAATGCGGCGATCGCGGCGGCCACGCCCGTGCGGCGGTTCAGCCATGCGGCCGCGAGGGTCAGCACGGCTGCGACCGCGAGGCCCGCGTACAGCCACATCTGGAACGCGCGGTACAGCGCGTTCGGCGTGCGGGCATCGCCCTGGTAGGCAAGGAAGATGATTCCGAACGCCGCGACGACGAGGAACACGAGGTAGCCGAGCAGGTGGCGGCGGAACCGGTCGGCGCTGATCAGCGGCAGGTACGCGCCGATGATCAGCGCGAGCGCCGGCGCGACCGGCAGCACGTACGAGATCAGCTTCGAATGCGACGCGCTGAAGAACAGGAAGATGAATGCGCTCCAGATCAGCAGCACGAGCATCGGCGAGAAGCCGTTCGGCTGGCGCGGCATCCGCAGCGCATGGCGGATGCTCTGCCACGCGACCGACAGCCACGGCAGGAAGCCGACCAGCAGCACGGGCACGAAGTAGTAGAGCGGGCCCGGGCGGTTCTGTTCCGGGGTCAGGTACCGGCGGAACTGCTGGACGATGAAGAAGAAGTTGAAGAACTCGGGGTTGCGCTGCTGGACGAGCACGAACCACGGCGTGACGATCGCGAAGAAGATCACGAGACCGCTCACCAGGTACAAGCGCTTCCACATCGCCCAGTCGCGCGCGATCAGCGTATAGAGCACGAGCACGGCGCCGGGCAGGATCAGGCCGACGAGGCCCTTCGACAGCACCGCGAACGCCATCGCGGCCCAGCACGCCCACATCCAGCCGCGTGCCGCGGCCGGGCGCAGCCCGGGCCGCTGCGCGAGCAGCAGCGAGCAAAGCGACAGCGCCATCCAGAACGCGAGCCCCATGTCGAGCGCGTTGAAGTGACCCATCAGGTTCCAGTACGGCGACGACGCGAGCACGACGGCGGCGAGGAAGCCCGACAGCGGGTTGAACAGGCGCGCGCCGGTGTAGCCGACCAGCACGATGCCGGCGAAGCTCGCGACGGCCGTATAGAGGCGTGCCTGCCATTCGCCGATGCCGAACCACGCGAACGTGAGCGCATTCAGCCAGGTCTGCAGCGGCGGCTTCTCGAAATACTTGTAGCCGTTGTAGCGCGGCGTGATCCAGTCGCCGGTGACGAACATCTCGCGCGCCATTTCCGCATAGCGGCCTTCGTCGCTCGGGATCAGGTGGCGCAGCCCGAGCGGCGCGAACCAGACGATCGCGAGCGCGATGACGAGGAGGACGAGCGTGATGCGATTGAGCGGTAGCCTCGACGGCGTATCGTTCATGGATTTTCAGCCTGTTGGTTGTTGTGACGGGCCGCCGGCGGGTTTGCGCCGGGGGCGGGCGGCTGGCCGGGCCGATCCGGGGGATCGACCCGCTGCGCCGGCCCGAGTTTTACCGCATCCGGGATTAACGTTCAATTAAGAGCGCGGCGGCGACTTTGCGGCCCTCGGCCATCAGGATGTTGTAGGTGCGGCAGGCAGCCTGGAAATCCATCGTCTCGACGCCGATCCGCTTCGCCGTGAGCGCCGCGACGAGCCGCGGGTGCGGGAAGCGCAGCCGCGCGCCGCTGCCGAAGATCACGAGTTCGGGTGTCGGGTCGAGCAGCATCGCGAAATGCTCGGGCGCGAGCGCGTCGAACGACGACACGGGCCATGCCTGGACCGGCGCGCCGGGCAGCACGATGACGCTCGTTTCATGGCGTTCGAGATTGACGTCGACATAATCGGGGCCGTAGCCGGTGACGGTGTTGAGCGCGCCGCTCGCGTCCTGGTGCAGTTTCAAATCGGTATTCCGCGGTTCCGTAGGGGAATGTATCGCAGGGCCACACGGGCCCGGACGGCCGGTTTCGCTTGCCCGAGCACGCGGGACGCCTGACGGCGCGGGCCCGGCGCAGCTATGGTGCATTGCGAAAGTCAGCCAAAATCCGCTAAATTATAACTTTTTGGTCGCCCCCGGGCGCCACTTGCGTCGCGCGTCGCCACAAGCCGCGCCCGACCGCCCGCTTTTTCCCAGTCTAGACAGCGCGCACAGACCGGCCGCTTTCCAGTTTTGATCCCGTCCCCCCGGCCGCAAGGCCAACCCAGGAACCGTGTCGTCGTGAAACCGATTCAGAAGTCGAACAAGCTGCTCAACGTCTGCTACGACATCCGTGGCCCGGTGCTCGAGCACGCGAAGCGCCTCGAGGAAGAAGGCCACCGCATCATCAAGCTGAACATCGGCAACCTCGCGCCGTTCGGTTTCGACGCGCCGGACGAGATCATCCAGGACATGATCCGCAACCTGCCGACGTCGTCCGGCTATTCGGATTCGAAGGGCGTGTTCTCGGCGCGCAAGGCCGTGATGCACTACACGCAGGAAAAGGGCGTCGTGGGCGTCGGCCTCGACGACATCTACATCGGCAACGGCGCGTCCGAGCTGATCGTGATGGCGACCCAGGCGCTGCTGAACGACGGCGACGAAGTGCTGCTGCCTGCGCCCGACTACCCGCTGTGGACGGCGGCGGTCAGCCTGTCGGGCGGCACGCCGGTGCATTACGTCTGCGACGAGCAGAACGCGTGGATGCCCGATCTCGACGACATCCGCCGCAAGATCACGCCGAACACGAAGGCGCTCGTCGTGATCAACCCGAACAACCCGACGGGCGCGCTTTATTCGGACGAATTGCTGCTCGAACTGCTCGAGATCGCGCGCCAGCACGGGCTGATCGTGTTCGCCGACGAGGTGTACGACAAGATCGTCTACGACGGCCTCGAGCACACGGCGCTGGGTTCGCTGTCGGAGGACGTGATCACCGTCACGTTCAACAGCCTGTCGAAGAGCTATCGCTCGTGCGGCTACCGCGCGGGCTGGATGGCCGTGTCGGGCCTCGGCGGCGACAACCGCCGGCACGCGAAGGATTATCTCGAGGGGCTCGGCATCCTGTCGTCGATGCGCCTGTGCGCGAACGTGCCCGGGCAGTTCGCGATCCAGACGGCGCTCGGCGGCTACCAGAGCATCAACGAACTGATCGTGCCGAGCGGGCGCCTGTACAAGCAGCGCGAACTCGCGTACGACATGCTCACGTCGATCCCGGGCGTGACCTGCGTGAAGCCGCAGGCCGCGCTGTACATGTTCCCGCGCCTCGACCCGAAGCTTTATCCGATCCAGAACGACCAGCAGTTCATTCTCGACCTGCTGCTCGAGGAGCGCGTATTGCTGGTACAGGGCACGGGCTTCAACTGGACGACGCCGGATCACTTCCGCGTGGTCTTCCTGCCGAATCTCGACGACCTGACCGATTCGATCAACCGGATCGCACGCTTCCTCGACGGCTACCGCAAGCGCCATTCGGCCTGAGCGGCACGGCCACACGGAACTCACTACTACTTACTCATTCGATCACACGCAGCATGGAACCGATCAAAGTTGGCCTGTTGGGCTTCGGCACGGTGGGCAGCGGCACCTTCACGGTGCTGGGCCGCAACCAGGAAGAAATCAAGCGACGCGCGGGGCGCGGCATCGAGGTGACGCGCATTGCCGTGCGCAACCCGGCCAAGGCGCTGGCTGCGCTCGGCGGTGACGCCGGCGCCGCGCAGATCACCGACGATTTCAATTCGGTCGTCGATGATCCGTCGATCGCGATCATCGCCGAGATGATCGGCGGCACGGGCATCGCGCGCGAGCTCGTGCTGCGCGCGATCGCGAACGGCAAGCACGTCGTGACGGCCAACAAGGCGCTGCTCGCGGTGCACGGCACCGAGATCTTCGAGGCCGCGCGCGCGAAGGGCGTGATGGTCGCGTTCGAGGCGGCCGTCGCCGGCGGCATCCCGATCATCAAGGCGCTGCGCGAAGGCCTGACCGCGAACCGCATCCAGTACATCGCGGGCATCATCAACGGCACGACCAACTACATCCTGTCGGAAATGCGCGATCGCGGGCTCGACTTCGCGACCGCGCTGAAGGCGGCGCAGGAGCTCGGCTATGCGGAAGCCGATCCGACCTTCGACATCGAAGGCGTCGACGCCGCGCACAAGGCGACGATCATGAGCGCGATCGCGTTCGGCGTGCCGGTGCAGTTCGAGCGCGCGTACGTCGAGGGCATCAGCAAGCTCGACGCGACCGACATCCGCTACGCGGAAGAACTCGGCTACCGGATCAAGCTGCTCGGCATCACGCGCCGCGCCGAAAACGGCATCGAGCTGCGCGTGCACCCGACGCTGATCCCGGAGAAGCGCCTGCTCGCGAACGTCGAAGGCGCGATGAACGCGGTCGTCGTGCACGGCGATGCGGTCGGTACGACGCTGTACTACGGCAAGGGCGCGGGCGCGGAGCCGACCGCATCGGCCGTGGTCGCGGATCTCGTCGACGTCACGCGCCTGCACACGGCGGACCCCGAGCATCGCGTGCCGCACCTCGCGTTCCAGCCCGACAGCCTGTCGAACACGCCGATCTTGCCGATCGAGGAAGTGACGAGCGGCTACTACCTGCGCCTGCGCGTCGCCGACCAGACCGGCGTGCTGGCCGCGATCACGCGCATCCTCGCCGAATCGGGGATCTCGATCGATGCATTGCTGCAGAAGGAGTCCGAGCAGATCGACGGCGCGAACGGCGAAACCGACATCATCCTGATCACGCACGTCACGCTCGAGAAGAACGTGAATGCGGCGATCGCGCAGATCGAGAGCCTGGCGACGGTGGTCTCGAAGGTGACGAAGCTGCGCATGGAAGCGCTGAACTGAGCTGAGGACGACATGAACTACATCTCCACGCGCGGCGCCGGCATCGGCGAGCGCCACACGTTCTCCGACATCCTGCTCGGCGGTCTCGCGAAGGACGGCGGGCTCTACCTGCCGGCCGAGTATCCGACGGTGTCCGCCGACGAGCTCGCGCGCTGGCGCACGCTGTCGTATGCGGATCTCGCGTTCGAGATCCTGTCGAAGTTCTGCGACGACGTGCCGGCCGACGACCTGCGCGCGATCACGCGCCGCACGTACACGGCCGACGTGTACCGCAACACGCGCCATGGCGAGAACGCGTCCGACATCACGCCGCTGAAGACGCTCGGCACCGAGAACGGCGCGCCGATCTCGCTGCTCGAACTGTCGAACGGCCCGACGCTCGCGTTCAAGGACATGGCGATGCAGTTGCTCGGCAACCTGTTCGAGTACACGCTCGCGAAGCACGGGCAGTCGCTGAACATTCTCGGCGCGACGTCCGGCGACACGGGCAGCGCAGCCGAATACGCGATGCGCGGCAAGGCCGGCGTGCGCGTGTTCATGCTGTCGCCGCACAAGAAGATGAGCGCGTTCCAGACGGCCCAGATGTTCAGCCTGCAGGATCCGAACATCTTCAACCTCGCGGTCGAAGGCGTGTTCGACGATTGCCAGGACATCGTGAAGGCCGTGTCGAACGATCACGCGTTCAAGGCGCGGCAGAAGATCGGCACGGTCAACTCGATCAACTGGGCACGTGTCGTCGCGCAGGTCGTGTACTACTTCAAGGGTTACTTCGCGGCCACCCGGTCGAATGACGAACGCGTGTCGTTCACGGTGCCGTCGGGCAACTTCGGCAATGTCTGCGCCGGCCACATCGCGCGGATGATGGGGTTGCCGATCGCGAAGCTCGTGGTCGCGACCAACGAGAACGACGTGCTCGACGAGTTCTTCCGCACGGGCGCCTATCGCGTGCGCAGCGCCGAGAACACCTATCACACGAGCAGCCCGAGCATGGACATCTCGAAGGCGTCGAACTTCGAGCGCTTCGTGTTCGACCTGCTCGGCCGCGATCCGGCGCGCGTGATGCAGCTGTTCCGCGACGTCGAGGAGAAGGGCGGCTTCGATCTCGCGGCGAGCGGCGATTTCTCGCGCGTCGCCGAGTTCGGTTTCGTGTCGGGCCGCAGCAGCCACACGGACCGCATCGCGACGATCCGCGACGTGTTCTCGCGCTACGACACGATGATCGATACGCACACCGCCGACGGCGTGAAAGTCGCGCGCGAGCATCTCGACGCGGGCGTGCCGATGGTCGTGCTCGAGACGGCGCAGCCGATCAAGTTCGGCGAGACGATTCGCGAGGCACTCGATCGCGAAGCCGAGCGGCCGGCCGCATTCGACGGGCTCGAGGCGCTGCCGCAGCGTTTCGAGGTCGTGAAGGCCGACGCGCAGCAAGTGAAGGACTTCATCGCCGCCCATACGGGCGCATGACGCACGGCCGGGCCTGCGGGCCCGGCTGCGCAGGACGGCCGGAACGCCGATTCGTCGAACGGATCGGGGTTCCGGCCGTTTCGTTTGGCGGTGCCGCGCGGCGACCGACGCGCCACGCCGAAACAAGTGTCAGACTGGCGCGTTCGTGCGAATCACAGTTTCCGCATGTCGGCCATATCGCGCGCCCGCGCGACGGCGTCGCTACAATGACGTATTGAATCCAACGACCCCCGATTCCATCGATGTCGAACCCGAATCCCACTGCGCCGCGTGCGCCGATGCTGTCGACCGCCGAGGCGCTCGCCGCGCTGCTCGATGCCGCGAAGCCGTTGCCCGGTGCCGAAACCGTCGCCACGCTCGACGCGCTCGGCCGCGTGCTGACGGCCGACGTGAGCTCGCCGCTCGACGTGCCGCCGATGCATACGAGCGCGATGGACGGCTATGCGGTGCGCGTCGCCGACCTGCTGCATGGCGAGCGGCGCCTGCCGGTGTCGCAGCGCATTCCGGCCGGTCATCCGGCCGCGCCGCTCGCTGCCGGCACGGCCGCGCGGATCTTCACCGGCGCGACGGTGCCGCCCGGCGCCGACGCCGTCGTGATGCAGGAGCAGACGTCGGCCGACGGCGATGCGGTCGAGATCCTGCACACGCCGAAGGCCGGCGAATGGATCACCGCGCAGGGCGCGGATATCCGGCAGGGTTCGGTGATCCTGCCCGCCGGCACGCGGCTCACGCCGCAGGCGCTCGGCCTGGCCGCGTCGGTCGGCTGCGCGCAGTTGCCGGTTGTGCGCCGGATTCGCGTCGCGGTGTTCTTCACCGGCGACGAACTGACGATGCCGGGCGAGCCGCTGAAGCCGGGCGCGATCTACAACTCGAACCGGTTCACGCTGCGCGGGCTGCTGGAGCGGCTCGGCTGCCACGTGACCGACTACGGGATCGTGCCCGATTCGCTCGCCGCGACGCGCGACACGCTGCGCGAGGCTGCACGCGATCACGACGTGATCCTGACGAGCGGTGGCGTGTCGGTCGGCGACGAGGATCATGTGAAGCCGGCCGTCGAGGCCGAAGGGCGGCTCGCGCTGTGGCAGATCGCGATGAAGCCCGGCAAGCCGCTTGCGTACGGCGCGGTGCGCCGCGGCGACGATCGCCCCGACGCGCACTTCATCGGACTGCCCGGCAACCCGGTGTCGAGCTTCGTCACTTTCCTGCTGTTCGTGCGGCCGTTCCTGCTGCGCCTGTCCGGCGTGCGCGACGTCGCGCCGCGCGCGCTGTCGCTGCGTGCCGACTTTTCGCAAAACAAGGGCGACCGGCGCAACGAATTCCTGCGTGCGCGCGTCAATGCGGCCGGCGGCCTCGACCTGTTCCCGAACCAGAGCTCGGCGGTGCTGACATCGACGGTGTGGGGCGATGGCCTGATCGACAATCCGCCGCAGCACGCGATCAGCGCCGGCGAGACCGTGCGTTTCATTCCGTTTTCCGAACTGCTGTCGTAACGCGACGGCTTCCCGAACCATGAAGATTCAACTGAAATTTTTTGCAAGCGTGCGCGAGGCACTGGGCGTGGCCGACGAGCAGGCCGACGTGCCGGACAGCGTCACGACCGTGGGCGACGTGCGCACGTGGCTGCGCGTGCGCGGCGGGGCATGGGCCGAGACGCTCGCCGAAGGGCGCGCGCTGCGCATGGCGTGCAACCACGAGATGACCGATCCCGACACGCGGCTCACCGAAGGCTGCGAAGTCGCGTTCTTTCCGCCGGTGACGGGCGGTTGAGGCGAGGGCGATGGCAACGGTACGAATCCAGACCGACGACTTCGACCTGAGTGCCGAGGTCGCGGCATTGCGTGCGCGCAACCCGAAGATCGGCGCGGTCGCGTGCTTCGTCGGCACGGTGCGCGACCTGAACGAAGGCGATTCGGTGGCCGCGATGGCGCTCGAGCACTATCCGGGGATGACCGAGAAGGCGCTCGAGAAGATTGCCGCCGAGGCCTGCCGGCGCTGGCCGGGCATCGACGTCGCGATCGTGCACCGCGTCGGCAGGCTCCTGCCGCTCGACCAGATCGTGATGGTCGCAACGGTCGCGTCGCACCGCGGCGATGCGTTCGCGTCGTGCGAGTTCGTGATGGACTACCTGAAGACCGAAGCGCCGTTCTGGAAGAAGGAAACCACGCCGGAGGGCGAGCGCTGGGTCGATGCGCGCAGCACCGACGATGCCGCGCTCGCGCGCTGGGGCATCGAATCGGGGAATACGCGGCGCTGAGCACGGCGCCGGGGTAATGCGGTGCGATGCCGCATGCGCGGAAGCGTCGCGCGCGCCGGCGGCCCGTCGGTGGCCCGTTACGCGTCCGGATTGCTGCTGCGCCCGATGATCTTCGTCGGAAACGGCTCGCCGCGGGCACGCGACGGCAACGCGTGCGGATCGTCACCTGCATCGCGACGGCGCGGCGCGATCGCGTCGAGCAGCGCCTGCTGCTCGGGCGGAATCGGATAGTCCCAGCCGAACCGGCTCAACTGAAGGCTCTGCGCGATCCGCAGCGCAGGCTCCATGAAGCGGATCGCCGCGGGCGGCGCGTAGCGCGCCTCGACGGTCTTCAGGAACAGCGACAGCCAGCGGCTGAAATGCGCGGGCTCGATCCCGTCGAGCGGCTGGTGCGCCTGCTGCACGTTGCCACGATAGCCCTTGGTGCCGAGCACGAGGCTCGACCAGAACGTGACCATCTTCGGCAGGTGGTCGTCCCAGCGGCCGGCCAGCTTTGCGTCGAACACGGGCCCGAGCAGTGGATCGGCGCGTACGCGGTCGTAGAACGCGTAGACGAGATCGCGGATGTTCCCTTCGGTCGGCTCGGTGTCGCGAGGGCGGGCCGGGGCGGTATCGGGCGAGGCGGGCAGGGCGGTCATGGCAAAAGAGCCGGCAGAAATAGGCAACGACAGGGGCGGCGCGGGCATCGAGTAGGACGCCGGCCGAATTTTGACGCAAAATAGCGTCCAACACCCCTGAAAAACGTGTAAGTGTCACGCATCTTATTGCGCGCGCGCCATCCCGGCAACCCGGGGCCGCAGAGCAGGGCCGCCAACCGGCCTCGTGCGCATCCCGGTCGACTCGGCTCACGTCATCGGGGAACGATCGATTTTTTCCGTATTCGCCCATGAGACTCACCGACTACACCGACTATTCGCTGCGCGTGATGCTGTACCTTGCCGTGCGCGGCGAGGGGCTCGCTACGATCCAGGAGATCTCGGACGCCTACGGCATCTCGAAGAACCATCTGATGAAAGTCGTGCAGCAGCTCGGCGAGCTGGGGTGGGTCGACACCGTCCGCGGTCGCAATGGCGGGCTGCGGCTGTTCCCCAAATCGTTGCAACTGACCGTTGGTCAGGTCGTGCGTGCGACCGAGAGCGATTTCGCGCTGGTCGGCTGCTTCTCGGCCGAGGGCGAATCGCGCGGCTGCGTGATCGAGCCGCATTGCCGGTTGAAGGGCGTGCTGGCGGCCGCGCGCGATGCGTTTTTCGCCGAACTCGACCGTCACACACTCGGCGAACTGATCGAGCCCGCTTCGCCGCTCGCCGCGTTGCTCGGCATCCGCCCGGTCGTGCGCCTGCACGCCGAGCCTGTGCCGGAAGACGCACCGGCGTCCGTCGAGCCGCCGTCGACGGCGCGCTGATACGCGCTCGCCGCGCGTCTCGATCCGGCCGCGGCCCGTCCCGGGGCCGCTTCAAGGATATTCATCGATTTTTGCGCTGAATCAACCCGAATTTCGCTTGAAAGCCGCATAACCATCCTCATCTTGGTGGTAATCGAAAATTGGAGGTCTCGACTAAATGAGAATCGACAAGCTCACCACCAAGTTCCAGGAAGCACTCGCGGACGCGCAAAGCCTCGCGGCAGGCCGCGACAATCAATACATCGAACCCGTTCACGTTCTCGCGGCGCTGGTCGCGCAGCAGGACGGTTCCGCCCGCTCGCTGATGTCGCGCGCGGGCGTTCACATTCAGGCGCTGCAGGGCGCGCTGAACGAGGCCATTTCGCGCCTGCCGCAAGTGACGGGCACGGGCGGCGACATCCAGATCGGCCGTGAACTGGCCGGGCTGCTGAACCAGGCCGACAAGGAAGCGCAGAAGCTCAACGACACGTTCATCGCGAGCGAGATGTTCCTGCTCGCCGTGTCCGACGACAAGGGCGACGCCGGCAAGCTCGCCCGCCAGCACGGCCTCACGCGCAAGGCGCTCGAAGCCGCGATCGCCGCCGTGCGCGGCGGCTCGCAGGTGCACAGCCAGGACGCGGAAAGCCAGCGCGAGGCGCTGAAGAAGTACACGGTCGACCTGACCGAGCGCGCCCGTGCGGGCAAGCTCGATCCGGTGATCGGCCGCGACGACGAAATCCGCCGTTCGATCCAGATCCTGCAGCGCCGCACCAAGAACAACCCGGTGCTGATCGGCGAGCCGGGCGTCGGCAAGACGGCGATCGTCGAAGGGCTCGCGCAGCGGATCGTCAACGGCGAAGTGCCCGAGACGCTGAAGGGCAAGCGCGTGCTGTCGCTCGACATGGCCGCACTGCTCGCCGGCGCGAAGTATCGCGGCGAATTCGAGGAGCGCCTGAAGGCGGTGCTCAACGACATCGCGAAGGACGAAGGCCAGACGATCGTCTTCATCGACGAAATCCACACGATGGTCGGCGCGGGCAAGGCCGAAGGCGCGATGGATGCGGGCAACATGCTGAAGCCGGCGCTGTCGCGCGGCGAGCTGCACTGCATCGGCGCGACCACGCTCGACGAATACCGCAAGTACATCGAGAAGGATGCCGCGCTCGAGCGCCGCTTCCAGAAGGTGCTCGTCGACGAGCCGAGCGTCGAGGCGACGATCGCGATCCTGCGCGGGTTGCAGGAGAAGTACGAATTGCACCACGGTGTGGACATCACCGACCCGGCGATCGTCGCCGCGGCCGAGCTGTCGCATCGCTACATCACCGACCGCTTCCTGCCGGACAAGGCCATCGACCTGATCGACGAAGCCGCTTCGAAGATCAAGATGGAAATCGATTCGAAGCCCGAAGAGATGGACAAGCTCGATCGTCGCCTGATCCAGCTGAAGATCGAGCGCGAAGCCGTGAAGAAGGAGCAGGACGAAGCGTCGCAGAAGCGCCTGCAGCTGATCGAGGAAGAGATCGAGCGTCTCGGCCGCGAATATGCGGACCTCGAGGAAATCTGGACCGCCGAGAAGGCCGCGGTGCAGGGCAGCGCGCAGCTGAAGGAAGAGATCGAGAAGGTGCGGGCGGACATCGCGCGGCTGCAGCGCGACGGCAAGCTGGAGAAGGTTGCCGAGCTGCAGTACGGCAAGCTGCCGCAGCTCGAGGCGCAGCTGAAGCAGGTCACGCAGGCCGAAGAGCAGGAGCAGCACAACCCGACGCGGCCGCGCCTGTTGCGCACGCAGGTCGGTGCCGAGGAAATCGCGGAAGTCGTGTCGCGTTCAACCGGGATTCCGGTGTCGCGGATGATGCAGGGCGAACGCGAGAAGCTGCTGCACATCGAGGAAAAGCTGCACGAGCGCGTGGTCGGCCAGCACGAGGCGATCAGCGCGGTGGCCGACGCGATCCGCCGTTCGCGCGCCGGTCTCGCCGATCCGAACCGTCCGTACGGCTCGTTCCTGTTCCTCGGCCCGACGGGTGTCGGCAAGACCGAGCTGTGCAAGGCGCTGGCGTCGTTCCTGTTCGATTCGGAAGAGCATCTGATCCGCATCGACATGAGCGAGTTCATGGAGAAGCACAGCGTCGCGCGGCTGATCGGCGCGCCGCCGGGCTATGTCGGCTACGAGGAAGGCGGCTACCTGACGGAAGCCGTGCGCCGCAAGCCGTACAGCGTGATCCTGCTCGACGAGATCGAGAAGGCGCATCCGGACGTGTTCAACGTGCTGCTGCAGGTGCTCGACGACGGCCGCATGACGGACGGGCAGGGGCGCACGGTCGACTTCAAGAACACCGTGATCGTGATGACGTCGAACCTCGGCTCGCAGGTGATCCAGGCGATGACGGGTGCGCCGCAGGAAGAGATCAAGGACGCCGTGTGGCTCGAGGTGAAGCAGCATTTCCGCCCCGAATTCCTGAACCGGATCGACGACGTCGTCGTGTTCCATGCGCTCGACCGCAGCAACATCGAGTCGATCGCGAAGATCCAGCTCGCCCGCCTGCACGACCGGCTCGCGAAGCTCGACATGGCGCTCGACGTGTCGGAAGCGGCGCTCGAACAGATCGGCAAGGTCGGCTACGATCCGCTGTTCGGTGCGCGTCCGCTGAAGCGCGCGATCCAGCAGGAGATCGAGAACCCGGTCGCGAAGCTGATCCTCGCGGGCCGCTTCGGTCCGAAGGACGTGATTCCGGTCGACGTCCAGGACGGCAAGTTCATGTTCGACCGCGTCGTTCACTGATCGCAGGCCTCCGGCCGCCGCCCGGTTCGCGCCGGGCGCACAAAAACAAACACCCCGCCTCGGCGGGGTGTTTGCTTATGGCGCGTCGCCACGACGCAGCGCGTCAGCCCTGCTTGTTGCCGCCGAACAAGCCGGCGATCTGCGACAGCGAGCCGAGCACGTTCGACGGGTCGACCTGTGCCTGGCCGTCGGCCGGCACCGCACCGTCCGGCGTCGCGTGGTTGACGACGTGCGGCAGCACCTGCGCGAGCACCGTCGACGCCATCGACGGATCGACACCGAACTTGCTCGCGAGCGCACCGATCGCGTCCGAGCCGAGCACGTTCTGCAGCGTGTCCGGCGAGATCGGCTGGTTCTGGCCGGTGCCGACCCACGAACCGATGATGTCGCCGGCGCCGCCGGCCTTGAACTTCTCGATCAGGCCGTTCAGGCCGCCCGGCTGGTTGTTGATGAATTCGAGCGCGGTCGTGATCAGCGCGCTTTGCGAGTTGCCGCCGGCCTGGCCGCCGAGCAGACCGCCAACGATGTCGAGGAGACCCATGGTTCTTCACCTTTACCGATAAGGGCGCCACGCCGTGGGCGCCCGTTGAACGAATGCCGCGCGCACGCCGTCGCGCGCGCGGCGCACATCAGGCGCCCGACGCCGCGGCGGCGGAGGCTGCCTTGTCCTTCTTGCCTTTCTTCTTCGAACCCTTCGTCGCTTTTGCCGACGACGCTGCGGCCGGTGCGCTCGCACCCGCATCGGCGGATGCCGCCGCTGCGGCGGCCGCCTTTTCCTTCTTCGTCATGCGCTTGGCCTTGGCCGGCTTCGCCGTATCCGGCGCGCTTGCCGCCGGTGCCGGCGCGGTGGCCGTCGTGCCGGCCGACGTCGTGGACGGCGACGCCGTGCCTGCCGACGTCGTGGCCGACGTGGTGGCCGATGTCGTCGCGGCCGGCTTCGACAGTTTCACGCCCTTCGGCGGCGTCGATGCGCCGCCGATCGTCAGGCCGTTTTCCTCGAGATGCCCGACCGACTTCGTGCCGAGGCCCTTGACGCGATTCGCGAGATCGTCCGCGTCCTTGAACGGGCCGTTCTTGGTGCGTTCGTCGATGATCGCCTTCGACTTCACGGGTCCGAGACCCTTCACGGACTCGAGCGCGGCCTGGTCAGCCGTGTTGACTTCGACGGCCGCGGCAAGGCCTGCGGCGAGCGACAGCGATAGCGCGACGAACAGCATCAGCAGCTTTTTCAGCATGGCAAAGGCTCCCTGGTTCTGACGGATGAATGGCTGTTGCAACGGACGGCGGCGTGACGCCCGGCCGGGCGTCGCCGTTAAGCATAGGACAAATGCGTGCCCTTTTTAAGACAGGCTGACCGAATCTTGCTGAAGGCTTGCGACGCTGTAAAGACCGAAACCTGCGCCGGGCGGCGGTTTTGACGATTCTTTACGGTGTCGTCGGGGTGTCGCCGATAGTCGTTGCACTGGCTGTTCGACAGGGCTTGACTTAGAGTGAACTCTAAGTCCTAACCTTGTTCCTGCCATGTCGAAAACCGTATCCCAACCTTCCTCTGCCTCTACCGGTCCGCTGACGATCGGCCAGGTCGCTGAAATGACCGGCCTGTCGACGCATACGCTGCGGTACTACGAGCAGGCCGGCCTGCTGCGCGCGATTTCGCGCACGGCGGCCGGGCACCGGCTCTATGCGCCGGCCGACCTTGACTGGCTGGCCTTCGTGATGCGCCTGAAGGCGACCGGCATGCCGATCGCGCAGATGCAGGCGTTTGCGGCGCTGCGCGCGCAAGGCGAGTCGACCTTCGGGGCGCGGCGCAGCCTGCTCGTCGCACATCACGAGGCAGTGCGCGCGCATATCGCGGAGCTGCAGGCGAGCCTCGATGTGATCAGCGACAAGATCGTGAACTATGAGGCACAGGAGCGGGATATGGCGCGACGGGCAAGACCTTCTCACTCTTTCTCGGAACAGGACGGACACAATGGAACGACTCGTTGAAGACCGCTACACGCGCGGCTGGAACAAACTGAAGGAAATCGACGGCGAAGTGGGCGAGCGCGTGATCGCGGCGCTCGCGCCGATCGCGCCGGACTTCGGGCGGCTCCTGGTCGAATTCAGCTTCGGCGACATCTACAGCCGGCCGCAGCTCGACCTGAAAGCGCGCGAGATCGCGACGATCGCCGCGCTGGCCGCGCTCGGCAATGCGCAACCGCAGCTGAAGGTGCATATCGAGGCCGCGCTGAACGTCGGCTGCACGCGCGACGAGATCGTCGAGGTGTTCATGCAGATGGCGGTGTACGCGGGGATGCCGGCCGCGCTCAACGCGCTGTTCGCCGCGCACGAAGTGTTCACGCGGCGCGATGAAGCGGCCGGCAACGTGGCGGACACGAACGAAGCGGCCGGGCAGCCCGCATGACGCAGCGCGCGCCGGCGCGTCACGCGCGGTGCGGCGCGACGATCCGGTGTTTCGCGATGCGCCGGTACAGCGTCGCGCGCGAGATGCCGAGCGCCTGCGCGGCCGCGTCGGGCCGCCAGCGATGCGCGGTGAGCGCCGCGACGATGCGGCCGCGTTCGTCGTCGGGCAGCGCGCCGGACACGACGCCGCCGAGTTGCGTGGCGATCTCGGCCGGCAGGTCATGTCGTGTCACGCGCGCGGCGTCGCACACCGCGCACGCATAGCGCAACACGTTGCGCAATTGCCGCACGTTGCCGGGCCACGGATACGCGGCGAGTTGTTCGGCGAGCGTCGCATCGAGCGTCAGCACGTGGCCGGTGGCCTGCGCTTCCTCGGCGAATACGGCGGCGATCACGTCGCGCACGTCGGCACGCTCGCGCAGCGGCGGCAGTTCGAACGTCGCGCCGCTCAGCCGGTAGTACAGGTCCTCGCGGAACGTGCCGTCGGCCACCATGCGTGCGAGATCGCGGTGCGTCGCGCAGATCACGTCGAGATCGACGCGTACGGGCGTATCGCTGCCGAGCGGCACGACTTCGCCATCGGCGAGCACGCGCAACAGGCGCGTCTGCAGCGCGAGCGGCATGTCGCCGATTTCGTCGAGGAACAACGTGCCGCCATCGGCGAGCGCGATCTTGCCGCGTGCGCCATGCTTGCGTGCGCCGGTGAACGCGCCGGCCGCATAGCCGAACAGTTCGCTCTCGATCAGCGCTTCCGGCAGCGCGCCGCAGTTGACCGCGACGAACGGCCGCGTACGCCGCGCGCCGGCATCGTGGATCGCGCGCGCGAATACTTCCTTCCCCGCACCGGTTTCGCCGAGCACCAGAATCGGCAGCCGCTTGCTTGCGACACGCAGTGCCAGTTCGGCCTGCTGCGCGATATGCGCGTCGCTGCTGTGCAGAAACGGCGTCAGTGCGCCGACGTGGCGTTGCGCGCTTCCCGGGCGGCGCGAGGCCGTGCCGGGCTCGCGGCCGCTGCGTCGTAGCGGCGCACGCAGCCGCGCATAGAGCGGCGCGCCGGTCGCGCGCAGCCGCAGCGCGACGATCGCATCGAGCCGCGCGGCATCGCGCAGCGGCATTTCGGTCGCATCGAAGATCTCGTCGATATGGCGCGGTTCGCGCAGCGCCGGCAGCGCGTCGCGCGCCTGCCGGTTCGCGGCGACGATGTTGCCGCATTCGTCGAACGCGATCAGCCACTCGGGTTGCGCTTCGACGTAGTGACGATTCGGATGCCCGAACAGGATCCAGTGCTGCGTGGTGCTGTGCACGAAGTAGCCGTCCTCGATCAGCGCCGCGCTCTGCCGCACGAGCTGATAGACGAGACGCTGGCTGTCGCGGCCGTCGGGCGAATGAACGGCCGACGCGTCGAGCACGCCGATCAGCTCGCCGCCCGGCGAGAAGATCGGTGCCGCGCTGCAGGTGAGCGTCGTGAACGCCGCACGAAAGTGATCGGTCTTGTGCACGGTAATCGGCGCGAGATCGGTCAGCACGTTCGCGACGCCACAGGTGCCTTCCTCGCTTTCCGACCAGCACGAGCCGATGTGCAGCCCCGCGTGGCGGAAGTCGTTGCGGCGCTCGCGGTCGATCCGGTAGTCGATCGTCACGCCATGCGCGTCGGTCAGCATCACGCAGTAGTCGGCGACGCGAATCATGTCGTGCAGCCGCGTCAGGCACTGGCCCGACGCGCGCAGGAAGGCCTCCTCCTTGTCGCGTACTTCGCGGAGCTCGGCCGCGGTCAGCACGCGCGGGCCGATCGACGAAGCGGGGTCGAGACTGTAACGCTCCAGCGACCGCTGCCACGACGACACGAGGCGCGTGGAGTCGGCCGGCGCGGGCAGGCGTCCGGCGAGCGCGCCGAGCACGCGGTCGGCGTGCTGGGCCTGGGGGACGGCGTAGGGCATGGTCGGCTCCGGTTCCGTACGGCGGGGATGCGATGTTCTTGTAGCACATCCCGTTCGACGGATCACATTGCATCGCAGCACGCGGCGAGCCTGAGACGTTCGTCTCACGGTATCGCGTGCCGTCTCGCGTCGTTGAGACGCGTTGGTGTGCGACGGGCGGAGATCGTCCGGCATGACGCGGCCCGCGCGGCGCCGCGACATGGCGGGGTTGGCGGGCAGGGCGGTGCGCTTGCACCGGCGTCGCGGTGACCGTTTCGTCGTATCGGCGCCGTGAGACGAGCGGGCCGAATGGCCGTGCGCTCCGTCGTTCCAGCAGCGATTCCGGATCACGGGCATCCCAGCCGCGTCAGCATTCACAAGGGTTTCACGTTCATCGCACGTAGGGTGGCACGCCGCTTGCAGAGATCACGGGCAAGTCGGCGCGGTTGCGTCGACGACGATCCGCCGCCCGGCGATGGCAGTGGACGAGACAGGCAGAGCCGCGGCACGCCCACGCGCCGCGGCCGGCCAACTGGATGGAGACGAACCCGTGACGATGCCCGTAACCGTCGGCGTGATCGCGAACCCCGCATCGGGGCGCGACATCCGCCGCCTCACGACGCATGCCTCCGTGTTTCCGACGGCGGAGAAGGCGAACATGATCGTGCGCCTGCTGGCCGGCCTCGGCGCGATGGGTGTCGAGCGCGTGCTGACGCTGCGCGACCGGACGGGCATCGCGACGCTGCTGCTGCGTGCGATCGACACGCACCGTGCGGTCGCGCCGCACGAGCGCTGGCCCGAGGTCGAATTCGTCGACCTGCCGATCACCGATACCGTCGCCGATACCCAGGCCGGCGCCGCGTACCTGCACCGGATGGAAGTCGCGCTGATCGTCGTGCTCGGCGGCGACGGCACCCATCGCGCGGTGGCCGCGCACTGCGGCACGACGCCGCTCGTCGCGCTGTCCACCGGCACCAACAACGCCTTTCCCGAACATCGTGAAGCCACGGTCGCCAGCGTCGCGGCAGGACTCGCCGCGACCGGCGCGGTGCCGGCCGAAGTCGCGTTCACGCGCAACAAGCGGCTCGTCGTGCGCTGCATGGCGGGCACGCAGCCGGGGCGCGAGGAGATCGCGCTCGTCGACGTGTGCGCCGCGCGGCAGCGCTTCATCGGCGCCCGCGCGATCTCGGGGTCCGACGACATCGATTCGCTGTACCTGACGTTTGCGGAACCGGACGGAATTGGCCTGTCCGCGCTCGGCGGCGCGTGGGCGCCGCTCGAACGCAGCGCGCCGCACGGGCTCGCGATGCGCTTCGCGGCCGAAGGCACGACCGCCGGCACGCCGCTCGTCGCGCCGATTGCACCGGGCCGCGTGGACCGCGTCGTGATGCGCAGTTGCGAGCGGCTCGAGCCGGGTGCGTGGCAGACGATTCCGTTCGAGCACGGCACGCTCGCGTTCGACGGCGAGCGCGAGATCGAGGTCGCGCGCGGCGATCGCTACGAGATCTCGCTCGACTGGCGCGGGCCGTTGACGGTCGACGTCGGCCGCACGCTGCGCTACGCGTCGTCACGGCAACTGCTGCGCGATGCCGGCGAGTGGCGCTATTGAGACACCGTTTTACCGAGTGAAATTTCGTTATCCATAACGATCATCAAGGAGAAATTGCCATGACAGCCTCACTCGAAGGACAGGTCGCCATCGTCACGGGCGGCGCGCGCGGCATCGGCCGCGGCATTGCCCTGACACTTGCCGGCGCGGGTGCCGACATCCTGCTGGCCGACCTGCTCGACGACGCACTCGACGCCACTGCGCGCGAGGTTCGCGCGCTCGGCCGCCGGGCGGCGGTTGCGAAGGTCGACGTCACGCAGGCCGCGCAGGTCGACAAGATGGTTGCGCAGGCGCTCGCCGACTTCGGCCGGCTCGACATCCTCGTGAACTGCGCGGGCGTGATCAGCATTCATCCGGTCGGCGAACTGACCGAGCGCGACTGGGATTTCGTGATGGACGTGAACGCGAAGGGCACGTTCCTCGGCTGCCGCGCGGCGCTCGCACCGCTGAAGGCGCAGGGCCGCGGCAGGATCATCAACGTCGCGTCGATCGCCGGCAAGGAGGGCTTTCCGAATCTCGCGCATTACAGCGCATCGAAATTCGCGGTCGTCGGCTTCACGAACGCGCTTGCGAAGGAGGTCGCGCGCGACGGCGTGACCGTCAACGCGATCTGCCCCGGCATCGTGCGGACGTACATGTGGGACCGGCTGTCCGACGAATGGAAGACCGACGGCGAATCGGTCGAGGAATCGTGGCAGCGGCACCAGTTGACGCTGATTCCGCAGGGCCGTGCGCAGACGCCGGAGGACATGGGCCGGCTCGCGCTGTTCTTCGCGACGATGGACAACGTGACGGGCCAGGCCGTGAACGTCGACGGCGGCTTCACGTTCCACTGACGGCCGCCGGCCGTGCAAACCGTCGCCACGGCCCGGCCGCGGCGGCATTCGCAGTCAGATCTACTCAGGAGACACACATGACCGCTTCGACACAGCTCAGCAGGGACAAACTGCTGGACGCCTACCGGCTGATGCGCACGATCCGCGAATTCGAGGAGCGCCTGCACGTCGAATTCGCGACCGGCGAGATCCCCGGCTTCGTTCACCTGTATGCGGGCGAGGAGGCGTCCGCGGTCGGCACGATACTGCACCTCGGGCTCGACGACTACGTTGCGACCACGCATCGCGGCCACGGGCATTGCATCGCGAAGGGCGTCGATGTGCACGGGATGATGGCCGAGATCTACGGCAAGAAGACGGGCGTCTGCCACGGCAAGGGCGGGTCGATGCACATCGCCGACCTGTCGATGGGGATGCTCGGCGCGAACGGGATCGTCGGCGCGGGCGGCCCGCTCGTCTGCGGCGCCGCGCTCGCGGCCAAGCACAGGAAGACCGGCGGCGTCGGCGTGTGCTTCTTCGGCGACGGCGCATCGAACCAGGGCGTGATCTTCGAATCGATGAACCTCGCGTCGGTGTGGCGGCTGCCCGCGATCTTCGTGGCCGAGAACAACGGCTATGCGGAAGCGACGTCGTCGAGCTGGTCGGTCGCGACCGACAACATCGCCGATCGCGCGAACGGGTTCGGGATGCCGGGCGTGATCGTCGACGGGTTCGACTTCTTCGCGGTGCACGAAGCGCTCGGCGAGGCCGTCGAGCGCGCGCGCAACGGTGGCGGGCCGACGCTCGTCGAGGTCAAGTTCACGCGCTATTTCGGCCACTTCGAAGGCGACGCGCAAACCTACCGCGCACCCGGCGAAGTGCAGAAGCTGCGCGACGAGAAGGACTGCCTGAAGCATTTCGAAACGCGCGTCGTGCGGGCCGAAGCGCTGACGACCGCCGACCTGCGCGCGGTCGATGCCCAGGTGAAGGCGCTGATCGACGATGCGGTCGCGCAGGCCAAGGCCGCGCCGGTACCCGATGCAGCCGACCTGCTGACCGACGTCTACGTGTCATACCCGTGAGCGCGGCCTGATACCGCAGCCGGCACGGCGAACCGAACATTCCAGGAGACAGACATGGCAAGGAAGATCACTTATTCGCAGGCGATCAACGAAGCGCTCGCGCAGGAAATGGCGCGCGACGACAGCGTGATCGTGATGGGCGAGGACAATGCGGGCGGCGCGGGTGCGCCGGGCGAGGACGACGCGTGGGGCGGCGTGCTCGGCGTGACGAAGGGGCTGTTCCACAAATTTCCGGGCCGCGTGCTCGATACGCCGCTGTCGGAGGGCGGCTACATCGGCGCGGCGGTCGGCGCCGCCGCGTGCGGGATGCGGCCCGTCGCGGAGCTGATGTTCATCGATTTCATGGGCGTGTGCTTCGACCAGATCTTCAACCAGGCCGCCAAGTTCCGCTACATGTTCGGCGGCAAGGCCGTGACGCCGGTCGTGATTCGCGCGATGTACGGCGCAGGCCTTCGCGCAGCCGCGCAGCACTCGCAGATGCTGACGTCGCTGTTCACGCACATTCCCGGGCTGAAGGTCGTGTGCCCGTCGACGCCGTACGACGCGAAGGGGCTGCTGATCCAGGCGATCCGCGACAACGATCCCGTGATCTTCCTCGAACACAAGCTGCTCTATACCCGTGAAGGCGACGTGCCGGAGGAGTCCTATGCGATTCCGTTCGGAGAAGCGAACGTGATGCGCGACGGCGACGACGCGACGATCGTCACGTACGGCCGGATGGTGCATCTCGCGATGGACGCAGCCGCGAAACTCGCGAAGGACGGGATCCAGGTCGACGTGATCGACCTGCGCACGACGTCGCCGCTCGACGAGGACACGATCCTCGAAAGCGCGGAGCGCACCGGGCGCGTGGTGGTCGTCGACGAAGCGAACCCGCGCTGCTCGATCGCGACCGATATCGCCGCGCTCGTCGCGCAGCGCGCATTCCATGCGCTGAAGGCGCCGATCGAGCTCGTGACCGCGCCGCATACGCCCGCGCCGTTCGCGAGCGTGCTGGAAGACCTGTATATCCCGTCCGCCGATGCGATTGCGCAGGCGGTCCTGAAGACGAGGAGCTGACACGATGTCGATTCACATGATCACGATGCCCAAGTGGGGGCTGTCGATGGAGCAGGGGCAGGTCAACGGCTGGCTGAAGGCGATCGGCGAGCGCGTGACGAAGGGCGACGAAGTGCTCGATGTCGAGACCGACAAGATCTCGTCGGGCGTCGAATGCGCGTTCGACGGTACGCTGCGCCGGCAGGTCGCGCAGGAAGGCGAGACGCTGCCGGTCGGCGCGCTGCTCGGCGTCGTCGCGGCCGCCGACGCGAGCGAGGCGGACATCGATGCGGCAATCGCGGATTTCCAGCGCGATTTCGTGCCGAGCGAGGCGTCCGACGAAGCCGCGGGCCCGCAGCCCGAGAAGGCGCAGATCGGCGGCCGGACGGTGCGCTTCCTGAAGCTCGGCGAAGGCAGCGGCATGCCCGCCGTGCTGATCCACGGCTTCGGCGGCGATCTCAACAACTGGCTGTTCAATCACGCGGATCTCGCCGCGCACCGGCCGGTGTGGGCGCTCGACCTGCCTGGTCACGGCGAGTCGGGCAAGGCGGTCGAGACGGGCAGCCTCGATGAGCTGGCCGACGCGGTGCTCGCGCTGCTCGATGCGAAGGGCATCGAGCAAGCCCACCTGATCGGCCATTCGATGGGCGGTGCGGTGGCGATGACGGCGGCCGAGCGCGCGCCGCAACGGGTCGCGTCGCTGACGCTGATCGCGAGCGCGGGGCTCGGCACCGACATCAACCGTTCTTACATCGACGGCTTCGTCGCCGGCAACAGCCGCAACACGCTGAAGCCGCACCTTGGCGCGCTGTTCGCGGACAACGCGCTGGTCACGCGGCAGCTCGTCGAGGATCTCGTCAAGTACAAGCGGCTCGAAGGCGTGCAGGCCGCGCTGGAGAAGATCGCGCATGCCGCGTTCGACGGCGCCGCGCAGCGGCGCGTGTTCCGCGACCGGCTCGCGACGCTTGCGCCGCGCACGCTCGTGATCTGGGGCGAGCGCGACCAGGTGATCCCGGCGCAGCACGCGCAGGGCTTGCCTGACGGCGTGCGTGCCGAGGTGATCGCCGGCAGCGGGCACATGGTGCAGATGGAGGCGGCTGCCGACGTGAACCGCCTGATCGTCGCGTTTCTCGGAGACTGACGATGGCCGCCGCGCTCGAACGACCCAGCCTCACGGCGCTCGGCCAGCCGGGCGCGAGAAGCCGTGACAAGCTCGCGCGCATTCCGGTGCGTGTCGAGCCCGCGGCCGGTGCGGCGTTGCCGAAGCCGCCGTGGCTGCGCGCGCGGCCGATGATGAGCGCGGCGGTCGCCGACATGGCGGCCGTGCTGCGCGATCATCGGCTGCACTCCGTCTGCGAGGAGGCGATGTGCCCGAACATCGGCGAATGCTTCGCGCAGCGCACGGCGACCTTCATGATCATGGGCGGCCTGTGCACGCGGCGCTGCCCGTTCTGCGACGTCGCGCACGGCCGTCCCGAGCCGCTCGACGCCGACGAGCCCGCGCGGCTTGCCGCAGCGGCCGCGGCGCTCGGGCTGCGCTACGTCGTGATCACGTCGGTCGATCGCGACGACCTGCGCGACGGCGGCGCCGCGCATTTCGCCGCCTGCATCGCGGCGGTGCGCGCGAGCGTGCCGGGTATCGGCGTCGAAGTGCTGACCCCGGACTTCCGCGGCCGCGTGGCCCGCGCGCTCGATGCGCTGTCGACGGCCTGGCCCGACGTGTTCAACCACAACATCGAGACGGTGCCGTCGCGGTATCGCGCGGCGCGGCCGGGCGCCGACTATCGCGGCTCGCTCGAACTGCTCGCGCAGGCGAAGCGGGCACGGCCTGAGCTGGTGACGAAATCGGGGTTGATGCTCGGGCTCGGCGAGTGCGACGACGAAGTGCGCGACACGCTGCGCGACCTGCGTGCGCATGACGTCGACGTGCTGACGCTCGGCCAGTACCTCGCGCCGTCCGCGCACCATCTGCCGGTGCGGCGCTACGTGAGCCCGGACGCGTTCGCCGCGTGGCGCGACGAGGCGCTGTTGCTCGGTTTCAGGGAAGTCGTCGCCGGCCCGCTCGTGCGGTCGTCGTATCACGCGGCCGACGTGCTGGAGGAGACGTAGCGGGCAGTGCGTCAGGCGGACGTGGAAGCGGCGGCATGCGCATGACTGACGCGGCGCAGGTACAGCACGAGCCCGGCGCCCGCGAGCATCAGGCTGATCGTGTTCGCGAACCAGAAGCCGCGCGCGCCGGTCAGCCACGCGGGCGCGATCCCACCCACGTCGAAACCGAGCGCGTAGCCGCCGCTGAGCCCGACGCCCCACAGCGCGACCGCATAGATCACGGTCGGCACGACCGCGACCTTGTACGCGCGCAGCACGAACGCCGACGTGACCTGCAGCGCGTCGAAGACGTGGTAGCACGCGACGATCGCGACGAGCGGCATCGCGGCCGCGGCGACGGCCGGGTTCGGCGTATAGCCGCCGATGATCAGCGGGCGCAGCACGAACACGAGCAGGCCGTAGGTCGCGGCAATGCCGCACGCGAAGATCACGCTGTGCCGGCCGAGCAGCCGGGCTTCCTCGGGCCGTCCGGCGCCGAGCGCGCGCGCGACCAGCGTCGACGCCGCCACGCCGATCGACAGCGGCGTCATGTACAGCACCGCGCCGATGTTGCCGGCGATCTGATGGCCGGCGAGCGTCGTCGTGCCGAACTGCGCGATGAACAGCGCCATGCACGTGTACGACGTGACCTCGATCAGGTACGACAGGCCCATCGGCACGCCGAGTTTCAGGATCGCCTTCTGGCGTTCCCAGACCGGCCAGCAGAAGCGCGAGAAGATCGCGAGCGGCGCGAACACGTCGAGCTTCGCGAGCAGCGTGTAGCCGATCAGCGCGAGCGCCCAGTTGATCAGCGTGCTGGCGAGCCCGCAGCCGGGGCCGCCGAGGGCCGGCACGCCGAACCCGCCGAAGATGAACCACACGTTGAGCGGAAACTTGAGCAGCAGCGCGCCGATCTGCAGGATCATCGCGAGGCGCGGCTTGCCGGCCGCGTTGGTCAGCGCGTTGTAGATGCGGAAGACGAGGCTGGCGGGCAGCCCGTACGACAGGATGCGCAGGTAGTCGACGGTGCGGTCGTGCAGCGCGGCGGGCGTGTGCGCGACACGCAGCAGCGGTTCGGGAAAATGCAGCAGGAGAAAGCCGGGCACCGCGAGCAGCAGCGCGAGCCACAGCGCCTGGCGCACTTCCTCGCCGATCTCGGCGTAGCGGCGCGCGCCGTACAACTGCCCGGTGATCGGCTGCAGCGCCGACAGGATGCCCGTCAGGCCGATATAGATCGAAATGTAGATCGACGAA
This sequence comes from Burkholderia sp. Se-20373, assembly GCF_017104705.1. Classification (NCBI taxonomy): domain Bacteria; kingdom Pseudomonadati; phylum Pseudomonadota; class Betaproteobacteria; order Burkholderiales; family Burkholderiaceae; genus Burkholderia; species Burkholderia sp. Se-20373. The sequence continues at coordinate 34,399 of NZ_JAAGPH010000021.1, forward strand.
CCGAGCCCGAGCGCGGCCAGATCGACGGCCGAGTAGCGCCCGACCATCGCGGTGTCGATCACGCCGAACGCGATGATCGCAAGCTGGCCGACGAGCACCGGCCATGCGAGACCGACGATCCGGCGGATGTCGCCGAACATCGTCAATCGGCCGGCTGGCGGCGCGGCGGACGCCGCTTGACGGGCGTCTTCGGCCGTTCGATGCGCTCGTACAGGCGGAAGCGCTCGTCACGGTCGGCGGCGCGGCGGCCTTCCCACACGAGACGCCACACGTATTGCGACATCGAACTCGGCTCGCCGAAGTCCGAGCGGTCCTGGCGCAGGATCACGTCGCAGTCGCCGGAGAAATCGAAGCGCATGTTGCCGAAATACGCGAAGGTCGCGATCTGCGCGTCACCGAGCCGCACCGGCGAGATGCACTCGTAGTCGGACGGCAGGTGCACCGCGATCTGCTGGGCGACGTCGCGATAGGTCCGGCCGTAGTTGACGATCGGCAGCCACAGCGTCATCAGCAGCACCCACATCAGCGTGGTGCCCGCACCCGACAGCACGACGCTGCGCCACAGCACTTTCGGCTGCCGCGAGATGCGCCAGCGCACCAGGAAGCACCAGCACACGGTGGCGATCACCGCGCAGATGAACGACAGGATCTTGAAGTGCGGCTCGTAGCCGGGCACGAGACGGGCGAGGTTGCGCGCGAGCGGATGCGGAAAGCCCGTGATCGAGGCGAGCCACACGAGCCACACGAAGGTGCCGAGGATCGTGAAGCTCAGCACCGCGAACCAGTCGATCGCGTTGATCGCGCCGCGCTTGAGGGTCGGCAGCGCGAACGTCGCGAGCACCGCGAGCGGCGGCAGCAGCAGCATGTACATGCGGTTCGACTGCTGGCTTTGCAGGATCACGAGCGCGACGAGCGGCACGGCGACCGACAGCGGAATCGCGACGTGCGCACGGCGGCGCATGCCGGCCCAGCTCCACCATGCCCAGATCGCGAGCGGCCACGCGGGCCACGTGAACAGCGGCAGGTTCTTCGCCGCATAGCCGAGCACCGCGGTCGGCGGGCCCGAGAAACGCATCAGGCTGCCGTGGATCCACTGGTTGAAGAACCATGCGGCATCGTCGGGCGCCGCGACGAACGCGGCCAGCGGCCACAGCGCGAAGATCGCGGCCGCGAGCGGCACGCCGACCAGCGGCAGGCGCAGGTTGCGCATCTCGGGCGTGACGAGCCACAGCACGGCCGTGCCGGCGAGCAGCGCGACGACCAGCACCGGATTGCCGGACAGCGCGACGAGGCCCATCGCGAGGCCCCACCACAGCGCGCCCTGCATCGGCTTGTCGATGCCGCGCACGATCCCGTAGACGAGCATCGCGATCCACGCGAACTGCGCGAGCTGCGGCGTCGTTTCGTGCCCGCGCTCCGCGAGACCGAAGCAGGCGACGAGCACCAGCAGCGCGCCGTCGGCGAGCGTGCGGCCGTAGTCGCGCGGCTCGGGCTCGCCGCCGAATGCGTATTTGAACGGCTGGACTTCGGCGCGCCGACCGAGCAGGTAGGCCGCGTACCAGACGAATGCGCACGCGACGCAGAACAGCAGGCCGGTATCGACGCGCGACGCGTTGCTTGCGTCGACCCACGGGCCCAAGCCGCGGATCGACAGCGCGCCGAGCCAGTAGCCGAGCGGCCCGTCGGTCGTGATGAACTTGCCGACCAGGTTCGGCAGCAGCCAGTCGTGCCAGCCGCCCTTGGCCATCGTCCACATCACGCCAAAGCCCGCCGCGTCCTCGTTCTTCCACGGGTCGCGGCCGAACAGGCCGAACGCGGCGTAGACGAAGCAGAGCGTGAGCAGCAGCCAGCGCGGTAACGCGCGCGTAGCGGAGGCGGTGAGACGGACGACAGGCTTCATGCAGATGAGCGATTTGTTATGGGCGGGTGGCCGGCGCGGATGCGCGCGGTCGAGCCGGTTTCGAGCATCCGGCATTGTAGACGCGCCCGCTGTTGCGCGTCAGGTCGATGCCCGGGCCGGCTGGCGCCTGCCGGGCGAGCAGAGACAAAAAAGGGCAGCCTGGGCTGCCCTTTTGTGCGGTACCGGTGCAATGCAACCACCGGATGCAGTGCGAAGCTTACTTCGCCTTGCCGCTGGCGCGAACGCCGAACTTGTTCTTGAACTTCTCGACACGGCCTGCCGTGTCCATGATCTTTTGCTGACCCGTGTAGAACGAGTGCGATTCCGACGACACTTCGATCTTGGCGAGCGGGTAGGTCTTGCCGTCGAGTTCGATGTTTTCGCGCGTCTGGATCGTCGAGCGCGTGATGAACTTGAAGCCGTTCGACATGTCTTGGAAGACGACTTCGCGGTAGTTCGGGTGGATGCCTTCTTTCATGGTCTTTCCTTGGTGAGAGCGGTAGCCAACCCGCCGCTTGCCGTGCCGGAACGCGCACATTGCGCAAACCGGAGGACGCCAAGCCCGGCGCGAGCCACTTGCCTAAGGTCGAAAAACGGCGATTATGCCAGAAAATCAGATGGTTGACGAATAATTTTCACGGTGCGTCGAGCACGCCGGTGCCGGCCGGATCCTGCCGGTAGTAGCGCGCGAGCAGCCGGTACAGCTCCGGAAATTCGGACTCGAACGCTTTCGGCCGGACGAACAGCGCTTCACTGCATACCGCGAAGAATTCCGACGGGTGGTCGGCGGCATAGGGATCGATCAGCGAGTCCCGCTCGAAGCGCGCCCACGCACGGTCGGGCACCGCGTCGACGCGCGCGCAGAACTGGTCGTACGCGTGCTCGAACACATCGGCCCAGGCCTGCGCATCGAGGTACGGCGCGTGCCAGCGGCGAAATAGGGGCGGATAACCGTCGGCCGCGCCGTTGACCATGTCGATCTTGTGCGCGAACTCGTGGATCACGACGTTGTACGCGTCGTGGCCGTCCGTCATCTGCGCGTCTTCCCAGGACAGGATCACGGGGCCGCCTTCCCAGGCCTCGCCGCTTGCATCCTGCTCGACTTCGTGCACGACCCCGTCCTCGTCCTGCACCGTCTTGCGGATCACGAATTCGCCCGGATACACGACGACGCCGACCCAGCCGTCATACAGCGACAGATCGAGATTCAGCACGGGCAGGCAGGCCTGCGCGGCGATCGAGACGATCATCGCGTCGGTCAACTCGAGCCCGTGCGCGGTCGAGAACGATTTCTTCGCGACGAACAGGCTCGTCAGTTCGCGCAGCCGGCCGAGCGCGTCGGGCGGCAGCGTCGCGAGGAACGGCAGGCGCTCGACGGTGTCCTGCCACAGCGCATCGGAGATCGGGTGGCTGCGCAGCGCGCGGTCGCGGCGGCGGTCGTCGAACCAGCGGGTCAGTTTCGAAAGCATGAAGGCGGCTCGCGGAAATCCAAAGCCTGTCTTTTAACTCAATCGATCTCTTTTTGCCATGCCGCAAAAAGGCCGCCGACGAATGCCACGCCCGCCAGGAAGTAAAAGCCGTCGAGCGACGCGAGGAACGACGCCTGTTGCGCGACCATGCGCGCGATCGACGCGATCGCGAGGCCGTGCGCCTCGCTCAGCGCGTGGCCGGCGGCGGCATGGCTGCGCGTCAACGCATCGACGGTCTGCTGGAACAGCGGGTCGAACACGTTTGCGCGCTCGACGAGCCGCGTCTGGTGCACGGCCACGCGGTGCTGTTCGACGATGATCACCGACGACGTCGCGAACGAGATCGTCAGTTGCCGCACGATGTTCTTCAACCGGTAGCCGTGCGTATATTCGTCGATCGCGAAGATCCGGAACGTCAGGTTGGCCACCGGCAGCACGATGAAGAGCAGCAGCAACCCGCGCAGCAGCAGCGGGACGATCAGCGCGGCTTCGCCGACCTGCGGCGTCATCCGCGTCATCCACAGCGCGGCCGTGATGGCGATCGCGAACCCCGGTGCGACGAACCACTTCTTGTGAGTGACGAATTTCGCGTAACGCAGGTACGCGAACAGCGCGGTGGCCGAAATCAGCGACATCGTGCCCACCAGCCGCCCGGCGTTCTCGACCGGATAGCCGAGCCCGCTTTCGAGAAAACGCGACGTCAGGTAACTGAAGCCCGTCGACTCGTAGTAATAGAACATGTAGAGCAGCAGCCCGACCTGGAACGTCCGTTCGCGGAACGCGTGCAGGCGCACGAGCGGCGTCGGATGATGCCACTGGTGATACGCGAACCACGCAAGCGCGCCGATCCCTGCGACCGTCAGCAGGATCAGCATCGGCGAGCCGCTATAGAGCTGGTAATGCACCTGCTGCAGCACGATCTGCAGTGCGCCTTGCGCGAGCGCGAACACGACATACGGCCAGAAGTGTCCGGAGCCGCGTTCGTCGTCGGGTGTCCGGCCCGAATCGGGCAGCGTGAGCAGCGCGAGGATCGCGAACGCGATGCCGGCCGGCGCCGAGCACGCGAACAGCGCGCGCCACGTCGAATGCGCGACGAGCAGGCCACCCACGATTGGCGCGAGCGCGCTGCCGAGCAGGATCATGATCAGGAACGCGCGTGTCGCGGGCGGCCGTTCCTGCGGCTTGAAGCTGATCTGGATCAGGATCCGGCACGCGCCCATCATCGGGCCGATGAAATAGCCCTGAAAGCCGCGCGCGAACGCGAGTTCGAGCGACGTGTCGGCGAGCGCGGCCGCGATCGCGCCGAACGAGAACATCAGCATGCAGCCGGCGACGTAGCGGCGATGGCCGAGCCGGTCGACCCACCCTTGCTGCTGCAGGATGCCGAGCACGGCGGTGACCGCGTAGGCGCTCGACGACCACACGAGTTCATCGGGCGATGCGTTGATGCCACCCGCGATGTAGCTCGCGAAGAACGAGAAGATCGCGTTGTCGAAGTAGTCGATGCCGGTAACGAGCGCGAGCGCCCATGGGAACAGGTCTGCGCGCAGGTTCGCGCGGCTCCACAGTGGCGAGCGACCGGGCATCGCGCTCACTCGCGAGCCTTGCGCGTACGCCGCGTGCCGGCTTCGGCCTGCCGCTGCGCGATCAGCGCATCGGCGTTTTCGCCGGCAAGACGCCGTTCGACGTAGTCGATGTCGTGCTGCAGTTCCTTGCGCAGCGCGACGGCTTCCTTCAGTTCGCGCTGGACGGCCGCGATCCGCCGGTCGAGTGTGTCGACCTGCTCGGCAAGGCCGGTCCGGATGTCGCGCAGCGACGCGTCCGAATAGCGGCGCCGGCCATCGCCCGTTTCTTCCAGCGGGCGCTTCAGCATCTCGGTGATGCCGTGCAGCGAGAAGCCGAGCGCGCGCAGCCGCAGGATGCGTGCGAAGCGCTCGAGGTCGGCCTCGTCGTACAGGCGGTAGCGGCCTTCGCTGCGCGACGGCGTGACGAGCCCGCGCTCTTCGTAATACTTCAGCGTGCGCGGCGTGACGCCGAGCCGTGACGCCGCATCGCTCACGGTCAGCAGCGGGGTGGAGGTGTCGTTCGGCATCGGGAGGCGGATGGGGTTCGGGCGATGGCGCGATTATAGGTCAACCTGTACGTTCACGTTCAGGTTGGCGCCGAAAAACGGCCGCCGGGCAGGATGCGCGGGCGGCCGTTTTTGGGGCGCGGGGCGACGGTGATCAGCCGCCGCGGCGCATCAGGTCGAAGAACTCGGAGTTGCTCTTCGTCTGGCGGATCTTGTCGAGCAGGAATTCCATCGCTTCGACTTCGTCCATGTCGTGGATGAACTTGCGCAGCACCCAGATCTTCTGAAGGATCTCGGGCTTGATCAGCATTTCTTCGCGACGCGTGCCCGACTTGTTCAGGTTGATCGACGGATACACGCGCTTTTCCGCGAGACGGCGCTCGAGGTGCACTTCCATGTTGCCGGTGCCCTTGAACTCTTCGTAGATCACGTCGTCCATGCGGCTGCCGGTTTCGATCAGCGCGGTGCCGATGATCGTCAGCGAACCGCCTTCCTCGATGTTGCGCGCCGCGCCGAAGAAGCGCTTCGGACGTTGCAGTGCGTTCGCGTCGACACCACCCGTCAGCACCTTGCCCGATGCCGGGATCACGGTGTTGTATGCGCGTGCGAGACGCGTGATCGAGTCGAGCAGAATCACGACGTCGTGCTTCATTTCGACGAGGCGCTTGGCCTTCTCGATCACCATTTCGGCGACCTGGACGTGGCGCGTGGCCGGTTCGTCGAACGTCGATGCGATCACTTCGCCGGCGACCGAGCGCTGCATTTCGGTCACTTCTTCAGGGCGCTCGTCGATCAGCAGCACGAACAGGATCACGTCCGGGTGGTTCTGCTTGATCGCGTGTGCGATGTGCTGGAGCATCACGGTCTTGCCCGACTTCGGCGACGCGACGAGCAGGCCGCGCTGGCCCTTGCCGATCGGCGCGATCATGTCGATGATGCGGCCCGTGACGTTTTCCTCGCCGCGCATTTCGCGTTCGAGCGACAGCGGCTTGTTCGGGTGCAGCGGCGTGAGGTTCTCGAACATGATCTTGTGTTTCGAGGCCTCGGGCGGCTGCCCGTTGACTTTGTCGACCTTCACCAGCGCGAAGTAGCGCTCGCCGTCCTTCGGCGTGCGGACTTCACCTTCGATGGTGTCGCCGGTGTGCAGGTTGAAGCGGCGGATCTGCGACGGGCTGATGTAGATGTCGTCGGTGCTCGCGAGGTACGACATTTCCGGCGAGCGCAGGAAGCCGAAACCGTCCGGCAGCACTTCGAGCGTACCGTCGCCGAAGATCGTCTCACCCGTCTTGGCGCGCTTTTTGAGAATGGCGAACATCAACTCCTGCTTGCGCAGGCGGTTCGCGTTTTCGATCTCCAGGCCATTGGCCATTTCGATCAGTTCGGAGACGTGCAGAGACTTGAGCTCGGATAAATGCATACGGAGAACCCGCCAGGGAGGAGACGACGAAAGAAATAAAGGGAGGAGGGCGAGCGGAAGCGCTCAGAGACTTAAATGCGTCTTGTAGACGTTTTTTAATTCTAGCATAGGCCGATTCGCGCTTGAGCGAGCGATCGGCGGCTTGTCGACGGACGTGTTGCCGGTTGACAACACGTCCGCGGAACTGCCTGTATTACAGGTGGCTGTCCAGGAATGCGGTGAGCTGCGACTTCGACAGCGCGCCGACCTTCTGCGCGGCGGCTGCGCCGTTCTTGAACAGGATCAGCGTCGGGATGCCGCGCACGCCGAACTTCGCAGGCGTTGCCTGGTTGTCGTCGACGTTGATCTTTGCGATCTGCAGCTTGTCGCCGTAGTCCTTCGCGACTTCGTCCAGGATCGGGGCGATCATTTTGCACGGGCCGCACCATTCGGCCCAGAAATCGACGAGCACGGGCTTGTCGGATTTGACGACGTCCTGTTCGAACGATGCGTCGCTGATGTGTTTGATCTGTTCGCTCATTGGGTCAATACCTCTTACGGTTCGGGGACTGCCTGCTTGCGCGTTGCGGCGTACCGGCTGCCGTGGGCGGCCGGCCGCTGCGGCAGGTCACTCCGCTCTCCGGAAAGGAGGGGTGTAAGCGCTGCATGCCGCGGCTCGCGGGTCGTTCGGGCGTCATATTAGCCTAAATTGCTATCTGCTGCGGGCGGCGATAGTAGCCGCTACGCGAGTAGGGGTACGACGCGACGTTCGACCGTTGTGTCCAGCAGGTGGAGGCTGGCCCGCCAATTACAAGGGGTGGGCGCGCAGGCCATTCGCGTCGGGTGAGCTTCGTGGCCCGGTGCGCGTCGGTTTGTCCGGTCATATCGCATTGGTGCGAACAAACGTTCGCATTCGTCCGGAAGCGGTGATAGAATATGCCGTGACGGGCCTCCTCGCATGGTGGGGCGGTGAACCTGGTCAGGTCGGGAACGAAGCAGCCACAATCGTTTTCCGCCAGTGCCGAGGGTTGGGCTCGTCACCTTCCCTCTCGCCCCGTTCGCCGGGCGTTTTTTATTTCTGCACCACACTCCGTTTTCCCTGCGCGTTTGCCTGTCTTCCGCACCGTTTCGCGTGTCGGCGCGACGCAGCGTTACTGATACAATTTCCCGATGACCTATCAAGTTCTCGCACGCAAGTGGCGTCCGAAGGATTTCGCTTCGCTCGTCGGCCAGGAGCACGTCGTCAGGGCGCTTACGCACGCGCTCGACGGCGGGCGTCTCCATCACGCCTATCTGTTTACCGGAACCCGCGGTGTCGGCAAGACGACGCTGTCGCGGATCTTCGCCAAGGCACTCAATTGTGAAACCGGCGTCACGTCGCAGCCGTGCGGCGTGTGTCGCGCCTGTCGCGAGATCGACGAAGGGCGTTTCGTCGATTACGTCGAGATGGATGCCGCGAGCAACCGCGGCGTCGACGAAATGGCCGCGCTGCTCGAGCGCGCGGTGTACGCGCCCGTCGATGCGCGCTTCAAGGTCTACATGATCGACGAAGTGCACATGCTGACGAATCACGCGTTCAACGCGATGCTGAAGACGCTCGAAGAGCCGCCGCCGCACGTCAAGTTCATCCTCGCGACCACCGATCCGCAGAAAATCCCCGTCACCGTGCTGTCGCGCTGCCTGCAGTTCAACCTGAAGCAGATGCCGGCCGGGCACATCGTGTCGCATCTGGAACGGATCCTCGGCGAAGAGCAGATCACGTTCGAGCCGCAAGCGCTGCGCCTGCTCGCGCGCGCCGCGCAGGGCAGCATGCGCGACGCGCTGTCCCTCACCGACCAGGCGATCGCCTATTCGGCGAACGAGGTGACCGAGTCGGCCGTGTCGGGCATGCTCGGCGCGCTCGACCAGACTTACATGGTGCGTCTGCTCGACGCGCTCGCCGCGGGCGGCGGCCCGGAAATCCTCGCGATCGCCGACGAGATGTCGCTGCGCAGCCTGTCGTTCTCGACCGCGCTGCAAGATCTTGCGAGCCTGCTGCATCGCATCGCGTGGGCGCAGTTCGCACCGGGCTCGGTGCTCGACGAATGGCCCGAAGCGGGCGACCTGCGCCGCTTCGCCGAGACGCTGAGCCCCGAGCAGGTCCAGTTGTTCTATCAGATCGCGACGGTCGGTCGCGCCGAGCTCGGCCTGGCGCCGGATGAGTACGCCGGTTTCACGATGACGCTGCTGCGGATGCTTGCGTTCGAGCCGGCGGTTGCCGCCGGTAGTGCGCCGGTCGGCCAGCCGTCCGCGCCGCGTACGGTACCGGGCCCGCGCGTGGCGGCGGCATCGGCCGCTGCGGCGAAGCCGGTATCGGCCGCACCTGCCGAAGCAGTGCGGCCGCCGCAGGCTATTGCCCCGGCAGCCCCCGCGGCACCGGTTGTGCGTGCGGCGCCGGTGCAGTCCGGCGACGAAACAGGTCAGCCGGCCGTGAAACCGGCTGCCGTCGAAGCAGCCGCGCCGGCCCCGGTCGACGCGCCAGTCATCGAAACGCCGCAGCCGCAGACGGCTGCAGCACCGCAGGCGGAACCGGCCGGCGATCACCCGACGCCTGTCCGCAAGGAACCCGAGCCGCCTGCCGCCGTTGCGCAGCGAAGTGACGAGCCGGCTGCGTCGGCCGAACCGATGCCGCGCGCTGCGCCGCCTGAGCCTGCCGAGCGTCCGGCGGCACGTTCCGGAGGCGCCGCCGCCGCGCTCGACGTGCTGCGCAATGCGGGGATGCGCGTGTCGTCCGCTCGCGGGCGCGCAGGCGCCGCCGCCGTGAAACCGGCAGCCCAGCCGGCCGCCGAGAAGCCGGCCGCGCCGCGTCCCGCCGCCGTCCAGGTGCCGACGCCGCGCGCTGCGGCCCGTGCGCCGCAGGCGGCCGATTCGCGCCAGGCGTCGCCGCCGTGGGAGGACATCCCGCCCGACGACTACGTGCCGCTCAGCGCCGACGAAATGTTCGGCGGCCCGCCCGACGATGGCTTCGTGCCGGTGTTCGATAGCGGCCCCGACGACGTGCGCGTCACGCCGAAGCCGGCGGAAACCCGTCCGTCCGCACCGGTCGACACTCGGCCGTTGCCGCCCGCGATCGCACTCGATCCGGTCGGTTTCGACGGCGAATGGCCGGCGCTGGCCGCACAGCTGCCGCTCAAGGGCGTCGCGTACCAGCTCGCGTTCAACAGTGAACTGACGGCGGTCGATGCGACGACGTTGAAACTTTCCGTGCCGGTGCCGCAATATGCGGACGCCGCGCAGGTGGCGAAGCTGAAGGCCGCGCTGGCCGATGCGCTCGGCAAGCCGGTCGAGGTCGCCGTCGAAGTCGGGCCCGCACGGCGTACGGCGGCGGCGCTCGATGCGGCCGCGCGCGCGGCACGCCAGCGCGAGGCCGAGCAGGAGATTCACGGCGATCCGTTCGTTCAGCAGCTCGTGCGCGATTTCGGTGCGCGTATCGTCGAGGGTTCGGTGCGCCCGCTCGCCGACGCGGCGCCGGACGGCCAGCCGCCGACGCTGCATTGAACTGAGCGCCCCGCGACAGGCACAATCACGCCCACACATTGGCCGGCACGCGCCGCGTGCCGGTTTTCACACGATCAAGAAGGAGTTTCCCATGTTGAAAGGCAACCTCGCCGGACTGATGAAGCAAGCGCAGCAAATGCAGGAAAACATGAAGAAGATGCAGGAGCAGCTTGCGCTGATCGAAGTCGAAGGGCAGTCGGGCGCAGGCCTCGTCAAGGTGACGATGACGTGCCGCAACGAAGTGCGTCGCGTGTCGATCGACCCGAGCCTGCTCGCGGACGACAAGGACATGCTCGAGGATCTCGTCGCGGCTGCGTTCAACGACGCCGTGCGCAAGGCCGAAGCGACGTCGCAGGAAAAGATGAGCGGCATGACGTCGGGCCTGCCGTTGCCCCCGGGCTTCAAGCTGCCGTTCTGAGCGTAGCGTCCGTGTCACTTTTTGCTGCCGTATGAAACAGCCGTCCGCCCTGTCCGCGCTCGTCGAAGCGTTGCGCGTGCTGCCCGGCGTCGGGCCGAAATCCGCTCAGCGCATGGCGGTCCACCTGATGCAGCACGATCGGGAGGGCGCGGAGCGGCTCGGCCGGTCGCTGCTGTTCGCGACCGAGCACTTGCAGCACTGCGAGAAGTGCAACACGTTCACCGAAGCGCAGATCTGCGAGGTCTGCAGCGACGAAGAGCGTGATCCGACGCTGCTGTGCGTCGTCGAGACGCCTGCCGACCAGATCATGCTCGAGCAGACGATGACTTACCGCGGGCTGTATTTCGTGCTGATGGGCCGGCTGAGCCCGCTCGACGGGATCGGCCCGAAGGAAATCCATTTCGACCGTCTTGTGCGGCGCGCGTCCGACGGTGTCGTCAAGGAAGTCGTGCTCGCGACCAATTTCACGAACGAAGGCGAAGCCACCGCGCACTACCTCGGCCAGACGCTGAAGGCGCGCGGGCTCGCGGTCACGCGCCTCGCGCGCGGCGTGCCGGTGGGCGGGGAGCTCGAATACGTCGACGCGGGCACCATCGCCCGCGCGATGCTCGACCGCCGCACGATGTAATCCGGGCGCCGCCGGCCGGCGGCGCCGTTCCTCATGCCAGGGAGACACATGAGCACCAGCCAGGGCCCGCTCGCGGGCGTCAAAGTGCTCGAATTCGGAACGCTGATCGCGGGGCCGTTCGCGTCACGGCTGTTCGCCGAATTCGGCGCGGAAGTGATCAAGATCGAGGATCCGAACGGTGGCGACCCGCTGCGCAAGTGGCGCAAGCTCCATCCGGAGCAGGGCGGCACGTCGCTGTGGTGGTCCGTCCAGGCGCGTAACAAGAAATCGGTCACGCTCAACCTGAAGGCTGACGCCGGCAAGGCGATCGCGCGGCAGCTCGCGCGCGAGGCCGACATCGTGATCGAGAATTTCCGCCCGGGCCTGCTCGAAAAGCTCGGCCTCGGCTACGACGTGCTGTCGGCCGAGAACCCGGGCCTCGTGATGGTGCGCCTGTCCGGTTACGGGCAGACCGGCCCGTACCGCGACCGGCCCGGCTTCGGCGCGATCGCCGAATCGATGGGCGGGCTGCGTCACATCACCGGCTATCCCGACCTGCCGCCGCCGCGCATCGGCATCTCGATCGGCGATTCGATCGCCGCGCTGCACGGCGTGATCGGCGCGCTGATGGCGCTGCATCACCGCAAGGTCAACGGCGGTGCGGGGCAGGTGGTCGACGTTGCACTGTATGAAGCTGTCTTCAACATGATGGAAAGCGTGGTGCCCGAATACGGCGTGTACGGGATGGTGCGCGAGCGCACCGGCGCGTCGCTGCCGGGCATCGTGCCGTCGAATACGTATGCGTGCCGCGACGGCAGCATCGTGATCGGCGGCAACAGCGACCCGATCTTCAAGCGGCTGATGAAGGCGATCGAGCGCGACGACCTCGCGGACGATCCCGCGCTCGCGCAAAACGACGGGCGCGTGCCGCGCACGCAGGAGATCGACGACGCGATTGCCGCGTGGCTCGCGCCGCGCACGATCGAAGAAGCACTCGTCGTGCTCAACGCGGCCGACGTGCCGGCCGGGCGCATCTACAGCGCCGCCGACATGTTTACCGATCCGCAGTTCGTCGCGCGGCAGATGATCCAGCGCTTCAAGCTGGCCGACGGCACCGACATTCCGCTGCCGAACATCACGCCGAAGCTGTCCGACACGCCGGGCGAAACGCGCTGGCTCGGGCCCGAGCTCGGCGAGCATACGGACGAGGTGCTGCGCGGCCTCGGCTACGACGCGCCGGCGATTGCCGCACTGCGCGAAGCGGGCGCGATTTGAGCACCTGCGGGCCTGTCGCTTCGCGCCGGGCTCCCGGAATGGCGCATTCCGCCAGGGCGCCCCGTTGGCGGGGGGGAACCCGGGGCGGCGCGGCGTTTTCCTGAGCACGCGGAACGCCGCGCCGCAACGCGGCGGCGCAGCGTGTCCGGGTGCCCGCAGCCGTCGATCCGCAGTCGCCGGACTGTCGCTCTCGCGCCATCTTTCCTCGGTTACAATCGCCGGATGCGAATCCTACTCAGCAACGACGACGGCTATCTCGCCCCCGGTCTCGCCGCGCTCAGCGACGCGCTGAAGCCGCTGGCCGAGCTCACGGTGATCGCGCCCGAGCAGAACTGCAGCGGCGCGTCGAATTCCCTCACGCTGTCGCGGCCGCTGTCGGTGCAGCGCGCGCCGAGTACGGGTTTCTTCTACGTGAACGGCACGCCGACCGATTCGGTACACGTCGCGTTGACGGGGATGGCCGACGCCAGGCCGGACCTCGTCGTTTCCGGGATCAACAACGGCCAGAACATGGGCGAAGACACGCTCTATTCGGGGACAGTTGCGGCCGCCACCGAAGGCATCATGTTCGGCGTGCCGGCCATCGCATTCTCGCTGGTCGACAAGGGCTGGGCCCATCTGGCGGACGCCGCGCGCGTCGCCGCGGAAATCGTCGAGCACTATCTCGCGCATCCGCTGCCGGGCCAGCCGCTGCTCAACGTCAATATTCCGAACCTGCCGTACGACGAACTGAAAGGCTGGCAGGTCACGCGCCTCGGCAAGCGTCATCCGTCGCAGCCGGTGATCCGCCAGACCGACCCGCGCGGCGAACCGATCTACTGGATCGGCGCGGCGGGCGAAGCGCTGGACGCCAGCGACGGCACCGATTTTCACGCAGTGGCAAACGGTTTCGTGTCGATCACGCCGCTGCAGCTGGACCTCACGCACACGCAGATGCTGCCCGCGACGCGCGAATGGGCGCGCGCCGGAGGGCGGGCTTCATGAGCGGCGAGCGCGCGAAGCGGTTCCCGCTCGCGCTCGAAGATCTCAAGCGAGCGCCACGCAAGTCGGAAGGTCGGGCCGGCGAACGCCATGCGGCGGTCTCGGCATCAAAGGCCGCCGACAAGCCTGCGGCCGTGCTGAAACCGGTTGCGGTGAAGCCTGCTGCGACGCGATCTGCCTTGCCCGGCTCCACCGCCGCGAAGCCCGCGACCGCGCCGAAGCCGACCGCACTGAAGCCCGCGATGCCGAAGCCGGCTGCACCGAGCGTCGCGCCGGCCGGCGCGTTCGCGCTGACGTCGGAACGCGTGCGCGAACGGATGGTCGAACGGCTGCGCGCGAACGGTGTGACCGACGCGCGTGTGCTGGAAGCGATGGCCGCGGTGCCGCGACACATGTTCGTGGATCCGGGGCTCGCCACGCAGGCCTACGAGGATTCGGCATTGCCGATCGGCCACCAGCAGACCATTTCAAAGCCGTCGGTCGTCGCGCGCATGATCGAGCTCGCGATGGCCGGCCGCACGCTCGAGCGCGTCCTCGAGATCGGCACGGGCTGCGGCTATCAGGCCGCCGTGCTGAGCCACGTGGCACGCGACGTGTATTCGATTGAACGCATCAAGCCGCTCTACGAGCGCGCGAAGCTGAACCTGCGGCCGCTGCGCGTGCCGAACATCCGTCTGCACTACGGCGACGGGCGTGTCGGCTTGCCGTCTGCAGCCCCGTTCGACGCGATCGTGATCGCGGCGGCGGGGCTCGACGTGCCGCAGGCGCTGCTCGAGCAGCTCGCGATCGGCGGGCGGCTCGTCGCGCCGGTCGGCGCGCAGAGTGGGCAGTACCAGGTGCTCACGCTCGTCGAGCGCGTTGCGCACGCGCAATGGCGAGAGTCACGGCTTGATCGCGTTTTCTTTGTCCCTTTAAAATCCGGAGTAATTTGAAACCGATGAGTATGTTGCGCGCGATGCAAAACAACCGTTCCAGGGAACCGCTCACGCTCGCCCAGCGGGCGATCTGCGTAGCTGCGTTCTCCACGCTTCTGGCCGCCTGTGCGACGCGGCTCGACAACGCGCCCGTCGTCGATCGCTCCGGTTCGCTCGGCACGACCGGCACCGCGCAGCCCACGGCGCCGCTTCCTCCGGCGCCGCCGGGTTACTACCGGGTGAAGCCGGGCGACACGCTGTACCGGATCGCACTCGAAAACGGGCAGAACTATCGCGACATCGCCGCGTGGAACAACCTGGCGAACCCGAATCAGATTGAAGTCGACCAGCTGCTGCGCGTTTCGCCGCAGGCTGGTGCCGCCGTTGCGGGCACGCAGGTCGCCGCACCGATTGCGGGCGCCGCCGTTGCGACCGCGCCGCTCAGCAGCGGCCCGGCAACGCCGGCCGCCAGCACGTCGTCGGTCGTGACGCCGCCTGCCGCGGCAGCCGCATCGAGCGATACGGCAGCCGCGCCGAGCGGCCCCGTGACGTTCGCATGGCCCGCGCGCGGTCCCGTGCTGAACGGTTTCGACGACGCGAAGAACAAGGGCGTCAATATCGGCGGGTCGGCCGGCGAGACCGTGAAGGCGGCGGCCGACGGTCGCGTCGTCTACTCCGGCAATGGCCTGCGCGGCTACGGCAACCTCATTATCATCAAGCACGATGCAACTTACCTCACGGCGTATGCACACAATCGCGCTTTGATGGTAAAAGAGGGGGACGCGGTAACGAAGGGGCAGAAGATCGCCGAGATGGGGAACAGCGATTCCGACCGCGTGATGCTGCATTTCGAGGTTCGCCGGCAGGGTAAACCTGTCGATCCGCTGAAGTATTTGCCGCCTCAATAACCGAGACGACCATGCCGAAATCGAAGCGCCACGAGCCGCAAGCCGAGTCTGAGAAAATCAGTCGAGCCACGCAAGCATCGGTGGGGCGAGCTGGTGCTTCGACGGACGACGAAGACGACGTCGCGGACAACGAGCGTGACCTCGAGGCACGCGACGCCGACGCGGACGGTGGCGACGACGAGCGCGAAGGCCGTGTCGAGGCGGCGCCCGATGTCGACGATTTCCGCACGATGCTGCAGGCCGAGCTCACGGCCGACACGATCCAGCATTACCTGAACCGCATCAGCGTGAAGCCGCTGCTCACCGTCGAGGAGGAGCAGCGCTATTCGCGTCTGGCCAAGGCCGGCGAATTCGAGGCGCGGCAGGTGATGATCGAGCGCAACCTGCGTCTCGTCGTCAGCATCGCGAAGGGATATCTGAACCGTGGCGTGCCGTTGCTCGACCTGATCGAGGAAGGCAACCTCGGCCTGATGCACGCCATCGAGAAATTCGACCCGACGCGCGGTTTCCGTTTCTCGACCTACGCGACGTGGTGGATCCGGCAGAGCATTGAGCGCGCGATCATGAACCAGGCCCGCACGGTGCGCCTGCCGGTGCACGTGATCCGCGAACTGAACCAGGTGCTGCGCGCGAAGCGCCACCTCGAAAAGAACTCGATGTCGACGGGCGAGGCGGCCGAGCGCCGCGAAGCCAGCATCGACGACATCGCCTATCTCACCGGCAAGACCGCCGAGGAAGTCACCGACATCCTTGCGCTCAACGAGCACACGGCGTCGCTCGACGCGCCGCTCGACCTCGATCCCGCGAGCAGCCTGCTCGACCTGCTGCCCGACGACCAGAGCCAGTCGCCCGACGCGGAGGTTCAGCACCGCGAGCTCGAGACGCTGACGCGCGCGTGGCTGTCGCGGCTGTCCGACAAGCATCGGCATGTGATCGAGCGCCGCTTCGGCCTGAACCACATCGAACCGGCAACGCTCGAGGAGCTGGCCGACGAGATGGGGCTCACGCGCGAGCGCGTGCGCCAGATCCAGCAGGAAGCGCTGGTGCGCCTCAAGCGGTTTTTCGCCTCCAACGGTGTGCGCAAGGACGCCGTTCTGTAACTGATGACTCCGATTCTTGTTTTTGACATCGAGACGATTCCCGATGTCGACGGCATTCGCCGTCTGGAAGACCTGCCCGCGACGCTCGACGATGCCGCGGTGGCCGAACATGCATTCGCCGCCCGCCGCGAGAAGACCGGCGGCGATTTCCTGCCGCATCACCTGCAGCGCATCGCGGCGATTTCCTGCGTGTTCCGCGACAACAACGGCTTTCGTGTGCGCTCGCTCGGCACGCCGCAGGACAACGAAGCGACGCTGATCCAGTCGTTCTACCGCGTGATCGAGAAATACACGCCGCAGCTCGTGTCGTGGAACGGCGGCGGCTTCGATTTGCCGGTGCTCCATTACCGCGCGCTCGTGCACGGCATCCCCGCGAGCCGCTACTGGGATCTCGGCGAGGACGACCGCGATTTCAAGTGGAACAACTACATCTCGCGCTACCACTCGCGGCATACCGACCTGATGGATGTGCTCGCGATGTATCAGGCGCGCGCGAATGCGCCGCTCGACGCGCTCGCGAAGATGTGCGGCTTTCCGGGCAAGCTCGGCATGGACGGCAGCCAGGTGTGGCCGGCGTTCCAGGCCGGGCGAATCGAGGAAATCCGCAATTATTGCGAAACCGACGTCGTCAATACCTACCTGCTGTACTGCCGGTTCCAGTTGATGCGCGGCGGCCTCACGCCGAGCGAGTATGCGGACGAGATCCTGCTCGTGAAGAACTCGCTTGCACAGGAGCCTGCGTCGCACTGGGCCGAATACCTGGCCGGTTTCGGCGCATAGCGCGGGCGAGGTGCGCTGTGGTCGGCGGCGCGATCATGCCAGTTCGAGCAGCACCGGCTGGTGATCGGACGCGCGCACGTCGCCGTCGATCTCGCAGCGCGTGATGCGCGGCAGCAGCGTATCGGTCACGAACACGAAGTCGCACGCGAGCGGCCCTTCCGGCCATTGCACCGTATCGTAGACACCCGCCGTCGGCGGTGGCCTGCGGCCTGGGTGCCGAGCGACCCATGCGTCGATGAAGCACGGCGCGTCCGAGATCGGCTCCATGAGTCGGCAATAGGCGTCGCTGCCGAACGCGCTGTTGAAGTCGCCGCAGACGATCGCATCGCATGGCTGGCCGGTTGCGCTGAACGGCCCCTCGGCTGTTTCGGCGGGCGCCGGTCGTGCCGCGTGCGCGCAGGCCTCGCGGTGCCGGTCGCGCAATGCGTCGACCTGGGCGCGCCGCTGGCGCGCCGAATAATATTCCAGATGCGTGGTGACCACCCGCAGTGGCCCGAAGGGCGTCCGCAACTCGACGTCGAGCGCGACGCGCGGCATCGACGGCGCGCCGGCGTCGGCCGGCCACGGCAGCAACTGGCGGAGCACGCGTCCGACCGGCAGCCGGGTCGCGATTGCGTTGCCGAACTGGCGGCGTGGTGCGCCGGTTTCAATGGGCGGCAAGTCGGCACCGATCGCGTCGACGATCGTATATCCGGGCAGCAGCGCCGCGAGTTCGGCGAACTGGTCGGCGCCGGGCCGGCCAGGCAGTGCGCCAAAGCCGCGCGTGACTTCCTGCAGGCACAGCACGTCGAAGTCGCCGAGCACGCGGATCGCTGCGACGGTGCGCGAAAGATCGACGTCGCCGTCCGCGTCCCGACCCCATTGGATGTTCCAGTCGATCAGTTGCATGGTCGAATCTCCTGCGGGGCGGATCTCGGGCCAGGGCGGTTCCTGAGTCGGCGCCACGGGCCACGCGCCTGCTGGTGCTCTCGGGCGCGCCTGTCTGGCCGTTCCGGCGCAATGCCGGGCCATCTATGCTTAAGTATCGACCCTTGCCGCATGCAAAGCGGGCGATGCGGGCCTGCGTCGTCTACAATCTCGCCTTCTTCAACGTTTGTCAGGAAAAGCTGGTGTCCGAAGCCGTCCCCACTTCTGCGCGCAAATCAAGAAACGCGCCCGTCGCGCCTGGAATCGCCCCGGTCCTCGAGATCGAATCGCTCGACATGGAAGCGCGCGGTGTCGGCCGCACGATCACCGAGGACGGCGAGCCGGGCAAGGTCATCTTCGTCGAGGGCGCGCTGCCGGGCGAGCGTGTGACCTACTCGAGCTTCCGCCGCAAGCCGAGCTACGAGCAGGCGACGGTCGTCGACATTCTGCGCCCGAGCGTGATGCGCACGAAGCCGAAATGCGCGTTCTTCGGCACCTGCGGCGGCTGCTCGATGCAGCATCTCGACATGCGTGCGCAGGTGGCGGTCAAGCAGCGCGTGCTCGAAGACAACCTGTGGCATCTGGCGAAGCTGCGCGCGGAAACGATGTTCGCGCCGATTCACGGCCCGTCGTGGGGTTATCGCTACCGCGCGCGCCTGACCGTGCGCAACGTCGCGAAGAAGGGCGGCGTGCTGGTCGGGTTCCACGAGAAGAAGAGCAGCTACGTCGCCGACATGACGAGCTGCGAGGTGCTGCCGCCGCACGTGTCGGCGATGCTCGTGCCGCTGCGCCGGCTGGTCGAGGGGCTGTCGATCCGCGATCGGATGCCGCAGATCGAACTCGCGGTCGGTTCGGAAGTCACGGCGCTCGTGCTGCGCGTGCTGGAGCCGATCAACGCGGACGACGAAGCGCTGCTGCGCGCGTTCGCGGACGAGCACAAGGTGCAGTTCTGGCTGCAGCCGAAAGGGCCGGACACGGTGACGCCGTTCTATCCGCTCGACGTGTCGCTCGACTACACGCTGCCGGAATTCGGCATCCGCATGCCGTTCAAGCCGACCGACTTCACGCAGGTCAACCATCAGATCAACCGCGTGCTGGTGGGCCGTGCGCTGCGTCTGCTCGCGCCGTCGCGCGACGACCGTGTGCTCGACCTGTTCTGCGGGATCGGCAACTTCACGCTGCCGCTCGCGCGCCTGTCGCGCGAGGTGATGGGCATCGAAGGCAGCGATACGCTGACGACGCGCGCGCTGGCGAATGCGCGCGAGAACGGTGTCGACGGCCACACGACGTTCGCATGCCGGAACCTGTTCGAAGTAACGGGCGACGACATGCGTGCGCTCGGCGCATTCGACAAGTTCCTGATCGATCCGCCGCGCGAAGGCGCGCTCGCGGTGTCGAAGGCGCTGGCCGAGATCGCGCAGAGCGGCGAAGGTCCGCTGCCGAAGCGCATCGTCTACGTGTCGTGCAACCCGTCGACGCTGGCGCGCGACGCGGGCCTGCTCGTGCACGAGGCCGGCTACCGCCTGAAGGGCGCCGGTGTCGTGAACATGTTCCCGAATACGTCGCACGTCGAATCGATCGCGCTGTTCGAGCGCGACTGAGTCAGGCGGCGGACGTAAAAAAACCGGCCCGCGGGCCGGTTTTTTCATGGGGTGTAGCGAACGTCAGTTGCGGTTGCCACCGAAGATGCCGAGCAGTGCGAGCAGGTTCGTGAACACGTTGTACAGGTCGAGGTAGATCGCGAGCGTTGCCGAGATGTAGTTCGTCTCGCCGCCATTCACGACGCGCTGGACGTCGAACAGCATGTAGGCGGAGAAGATCGCGATCGCGAGTACCGACACGGTGAGCATCAGCGCCGGGAGTTGAAGGAAGATGTTCGCGACCGAGGCGAGCAGGATCACGATCACGCCCATGAACAGCCACTTGCCGAGCCCCGAGAAGTCACGCTTGCTGACGGTGGCGATCGTCGCCATCGCGGCGAAGATGATGCCGGTGCCGCCGAACGCGAGCATGATCAACGACGGGCCGTTCGAGAAGCCGAGGATGAAGCTCAGCAGCCGCGACAGCATCAGGCCCATGAAGAACGTGAAGCCGAGCAGCACGAATACGCCGGCCGCGCTGTTTTTGGTCCGCTCGATCGCGAACATGAAGCCGAACGCGATCGCGAAGAACGCGAGCAGGCTCATCATCGGGCTCGTGGCCGCGAACAGCGAGAAGCCCGTCGCGACGCCGACCCAGGCGCCCAGCACGGTCGGCACCATCGACAGCGCGAGCAGCCAGTACGTGTTCCGCAGCACGCGGTTGCGAACCTCGGCGGTGCTGACGGAACCGCCGCGGCCGAAATTGTACGGATAGTCGTTCATGGTTTCTCCTAACATTGAACGCGTGGGCGTCCGGGGCCGGTTCGGCACACGCGGTGTGCGGCGCAGCAAACCGGAGCAGCTATGGCTAAGATACGTTCCGTGCCGGGAGGTTTCAATGGCCAGGCAGCACAAAACATATGGATTCGGAACCTTTCACGTGTGTAAGGGTTCAATCGCAATGATACACGGGATCGTGCTACAATAGCGGATTCATTTGAACCTGTAACTTCTTAATTTTTTGGAGTTTTTATGGCAATCGAGCGCACCCTGTCGATCATCAAGCCGGATGCGGTGGCAAAGAACGTGATCGGCCAGATCTACAGCCGTTTCGAAGGCGCCGGCCTGAAGATCGTCGCATCGCGCATGGCGCACCTGTCGCGTGCTGACGCAGAGAAGTTCTACGCGGTTCACGCAGCGCGTCCGTTCTTCAAGGACCTCGTCGATTTCATGATCTCGGGCCCGGTGATGATCCAGGTTCTGGAAGGTGAAGGCGCGATCCTGAAGAACCGCGACCTGATGGGCGCAACGGATCCGAAGAAGGCAGAAAAGGGCACGATCCGCGCCGACTTCGCCGACAGCATCGACGCGAACGCCGTGCACGGCTCGGACGCTGCTGAAACGGCAGCGGTCGAAGTCGCGTTCTTCTTCCCGGAAATGAACGTTTACTCGCGCTAAGCCCTGGCTGGCAGCAAGTAGGCAGGATTCAGCGCACGCGGCAAGGCGGCACATCATGACGAGCGAAACTACCGTCAATCTTCTCGACTTCGATGCCGAGGGTCTTGTCGCGTACTGCGGCAGCCTCGGCGAGAAGCCGTTCCGCGCCAAGCAGTTGCAGCGCTGGATCCACCAGTACAACGCTGGCGACTTCGACGGCATGACCGATCTGGCGAAGTCCTTGAGAGAAAAACTCAAGGGCCGCGCGTCGATCGGCATGCCCGAGATCGCCAGCGATCACGTTTCCACCGACGGCACGCGCAAGTGGCTGATCGATGTCGGAAACGGCAATGCGGTCGAAACCGTGTTCATCCCGGAAGAGACGCGTGGCACGCTGTGCGTGTCGTCGCAGGCCGGGTGTGCGGTCAACTGCCGCTTCTGCTCGACGGGCAAGCAGGGCTTTTCCCGCAATCTGTCGACAGCCGAAATCATCGGCCAGCTCCGGATGGCCGAATTTGCATTGCGAGCGTCCTTGGGCCGCGCGCCCGGCCCGAACGGCAAGGCCGAACGGGTCGTCACCAACGTGGTGATGATGGGCATGGGCGAGCCGCTGCTGAATTACAGCGCGGTCGTGCCGGCGATGCGGCTGATGCTCGACGACAACGCGTATGGTCTGTCGCGCCGCCGCGTCACGCTGTCGACGTCCGGCGTGGTGCCGATGATGGACCGCCTCGGCGCCGAACTGCCGGTCGCGCTGGCCGTGTCGCTGCACGCGCCGAACGATCCGCTGCGCGACGAGCTGGTGCCGCTCAACAAGAAGTATCCGCTGCGCGAGCTGATGGCGGCTTGCCAGCGTTATCTGAAAGTCGCACCGCGCGACTTCATTACTTTCGAATACTGCATGCTGGACGGCGTCAACGACACCGAAGCGCATGCACGTGAACTGCTGGCCGTCACACGCGACGTGCCGTGCAAGTTCAATCTGATCCCGTTCAATCCGTTTCCGGAATCGGGCCTCATCCGCTCGAAGCCGGAGCAGATCAAGCGCTTTGCACAGGTCCTCATCGACGCGGGTGTCGTCACGACCGTGCGCAAGACGCGCGGCGACGACATCGATGCCGCGTGCGGTCAGCTGGCCGGCGCAGTGAAGGACCGCACGCGGCTCGCGGAACGGACGGGCGCAGCAGGAAAAATCATCGAAGTTCGGGCGATTTGACAGGGATGTCTGGCCGGGGATGCCAGGGTCTTTGAGCGGTACAACACGCGAATAGCGATCGGTCGCGGCGCCTCGGCGTCGCGCATGGTATGGACAGTTGCGGGTGCCGGCCGGCGGGAACCGGCGGCGGCCGCCAGTGAAGAAGAATCGACGCGAGGACAAGGATGAGTGAGCCGCAGCCGTCTAACGGCGCAGAGACGAATGGCGCGAAGCCGGCACCGGCAGGGTTGGAATCGCTTGCGGCAGTCGGCAGCCGACTGGCGCAGCTTCGGGAGGCGAGGGGTTGGACCGTCGACGACGTGTCGGCGCGACTCAAGGTCGCACCGCAGAAGCTGCGGGCACTCGAGGCCGGTGACATCAGCCATTTGCCCGGCGTGACGTTCGCGCTCGGTGTCGTGCGCAGCTACGCGAAGATGCTCGGCGTCGATCCGGAACCGTTCGCGCAGGCGTTGCGCCGCGAGCGCGGGGTGCCGGAAGTCGACCTGTCGATGCCCGCGTCGTCGGGGACGGATCTGCCGCGCGGTCGCGTGTCGATTCCGCTGGGCGGGTCGTCGCGGCATCACCCGTGGCTCTGGGGCACGGGGATCGTCGTCGTCGCGGTGGTTGCCGTACTGATGTGGCACACTGGCGGCGATTCGTCGAGCCTGCTCGCGCGCTTCAAGAGCGGCGATGCCGAGCATGCGTCGGCCGCGAGCGCGCCGGCGGCATCGTCGTCTTCCGTCGACGAGGCGGCCTCGAGCGGAGCGTCTGCCGTCGTCGCGAATGAGGTTCCGGCCCCGGCTGTTGCGTCTGCAGCCCCGGCCCCGGCCGTTGCGTCGGCTGCTCCGGCGCCGGCGCCCGTGGCGCCCGTCGTGACGGCAGCCGCATCGCAGCCCGTCGTGGCAACGACGGCGGCAAGCGCCGCCGTGCCGGCCCAGCCGGCGAGCGTCGTGGTCGCGGCAGGCCAGTCGCTGATCGAACTGAAGGTCAAGCAGGACAGCTGGTTTAGCGTGCGCGACAAGAGCGGCAAGGAGCTGTTCTCCGGGCTCGTGCACGGCGGCGAGGCGAAGCAGGTCGCCGGCGATGGCCCGTTCAAGGTCACGATCGGCAACAAGGCGGGCCTCGACGCGATCGCGTTCGACGGGAAACCTGTCGATCCGGCAAAATATTCGGCAGCGCGGGGTAACGTGGCGCGGTTCACGTTGCCCTGACGTCAAGCGCCGTGGCGAAGGCCTGTCGTCGATATCGACAGGCCGCGAGGGCACGGCGCTTTTTCAATTCATGCGCCGCGTCGCGGCGCATTCCGCGTAAATGGATCTATCGATGCAATCCGAAGCTCAATCCCCACGCAGCAGTCAGATTTGTTCAACCGAGCCGGTGTTCGGCGGGCACCAGCCGCGCCGCGTATCGCATGCGGTGGATGTCCGCTGGGGCGGGCAGCTCGTGACGATCGGCGGCGACGCGCCGGTGCGCGTGCAGTCGATGACGAATACCGACACGGCCGACGCGATCGGCACGGCAATCCAGATCAAGGAACTCGCGAACGCGGGCTCCGAACTGGTGCGCATCACGGTCAACACGCCGGAGGCCGCGGCCGCCGTGCCGGCGATCCGCGAGCAGCTCGATCGCATGGGCGTAACCGTGCCGCTCGTCGGCGATTTCCACTACAACGGCCACCTGCTGCTGCGTGACTACCCGGGCTGCGCCGAGTCGCTGTCGAAGTACCGGATCAACCCGGGCAACGTCGGCCAGGGTGCGAAGCGCGATACGCAGTTCGCGCAGATGATCGAGGCGGCGGCCAAGTACGACAAGCCGGTGCGGATCGGCGTGAACTGGGGCAGCCTCGACCAGGACCTGCTCGCGCGCATGATGGACGAGAACGGCGCGCGTTCGCAGCCGTGGGATGCGCAGAGCGTGATGTACGAGGCGCTGATCCAGTCGGCGATCGGCTCGGCCGAGCGTGCGGTCGAACTCGGTCTCGGCCGCGACCGCATCATTCTGTCGTGCAAGGTCAGCGGCGTGCAGGATCTGATCGCCGTGTACCGCGAACTCAGCCGCCGCTGCGGCTTCGCGCTGCACCTCGGGCTGACCGAGGCCGGCATGGGCTCGAAGGGCATCGTCGCGTCGACGGCTGCACTCGGCGTGCTGCTGCAGGAAGGGATCGGCGACACGATCCGCATCTCGCTGACGCCGGAACCGGGCGCGTCGCGCACGGGCGAAGTGATCGTCGGCCAGGAAATCCTGCAGACGATGGGCCTGCGCTCGTTCGCACCGATGGTGATCGCGTGCCCGGGCTGCGGCCGTACGACGAGCACGCTGTTCCAGGAACTCGCGATGCAGATCCAGACCTACCTGCGCGAACAGATGCCGGTCTGGCGCAAGGCGTATCCGGGCGTCGAGAAAATGAACGTCGCGGTGATGGGCTGCATCGTCAACGGTCCGGGCGAATCGAAGCACGCGAACATCGGCATCAGCCTGCCGGGCTCGGGCGAGAACCCGGCCGCGCCTGTCTTCATCGACGGCGAGAAGGTCAAGACGCTGCGCGGTGAGCGGATCGCCGAGGAATTCCAACAGATCGTCAGCGACTACGTCGAACGCAACTACGGCCGCGCTGAGGCCACGAACTAATTCGTCCACACACACGATGACTGAACAAAAACGCAAGATCGAGAGGCTCACCGGCGTCAAGGGCATGAACGACATCCTTCCGCAGGATGCCGGCCTTTGGGAGTTCTTCGAAGCTACGGTGAAATCGCTGCTGCGCGCATACGGTTACCAGAACATCCGCACGCCGATCGTCGAGCACACGCAGCTCTTCACGCGCGGCATCGGTGAGGTCACCGACATCGTCGAAAAGGAGATGTACAGCTTCACCGACGCGCTGAACGGCGAGAACCTGACGATGCGCCCGGAAAATACCGCGGCCGTCGTGCGCGCGTCGATCGAGCACAACATGCTGTACGACGGCCCGAAGCGCCTGTGGTACATCGGCCCGATGTTCCGTCACGAGCGTCCGCAGCGCGGCCGCTATCGCCAGTTCCATCAGGTCGGCGTCGAAGCGCTCGGCTTCGCGGGCCCTGATGCGGATGCCGAGATCATCATGATGTGCCAGCGCCTGTGGGACGACCTGGGCCTGACCGGCATCAAGCTCGAGATCAACTCGCTCGGCCTTGCCGAAGAGCGTGCCGCGCATCGCGTCGAACTGATCAAGTACCTCGAGCAGTTCGCCGACGTGCTCGACGAGGATGCCAAGCGCCGCCTGTATACGAACCCGCTGCGCGTGCTCGACACGAAGAACCCGGCGCTGCAGGAAATCGCGCAGAACGCGCCGAAGCTGATCGACTTCCTCGGCGACGAATCGCGCGCGCACTTCGAAGGGCTGCAGCGCCTGCTGCTCGCGAACAACATTCCGTTCAAGATCAACCCGCGTCTCGTGCGTGGCCTGGACTACTACAACCTGACCGTGTTCGAGTGGGTTACCGACAAGCTCGGCGCGCAGGGCACGGTCGCAGCCGGCGGCCGCTACGATCCGCTGATCGAGCAGCTCGGCGGCAAGCCGACCGCCGCGTGCGGCTGGGCGATGGGCATCGAGCGGATCCTCGAGCTGCTGAAGGAAGAGGATCTCGCGCCCGAGCAGGAAGGCGTCGACGTGTACGTCGTGCACCAGGGCGAGACCGCGCGTGAACAGGCGTTCATCGCGGCCGAGCGCCTGCGCGACACGGGCCTCGACGTGATCTTCCACTGCAGCGCCGACGGCGCGCCGGCGAGCTTCAAGTCGCAGATGAAACGGGCCGACGCAAGCGGCGCCGCGTTCGCGGTGATCTTCGGTGAAGAAGAGGTTGCAAACGGCACGGTGGGCGTGAAAGCGCTGCGCGGTGCGGGCGGAGACGGGGAAAAGAACGTTCAGCAGACCGTACCGGTCGAAGGCTTGACCGAATTCCTAATCAATGCGATGGTTGCATCCGCCGAAGACGGCGACGACTGATCGCGCTGGCATCCGCTCGACAAGAAAAGCCTGAACAGGAAGGAATCGCTCGCCGATGAGTTACCACGACGAACAAGAATCGATTGAAAGTGTCAAGGCGTGGTGGGCCCGCTGGGGCAACCTCACCACGTGGATCGTGCTCGCGGCGCTCGTCGTCGCGGCCGGTTTCAACGGCTGGAACTACTGGCAGCGCCGTCAGGCTGCCGAGGCGTCCGGGCTGTACGAACAGGTCCAGAAGGCCGCCGCCGCGAACGACAAGGCGACGATCGCGCGCGCGGCCGCCGACATGGAAGACAAGTTCGGCAGCACGCCGTATGCGCAGATGACCGCACTTTCCGCTGCGAAGACGCTGTACGCAGCCGGCGACTCGGCCGGTGCGAAGGCGCAGCTGCAATGGGCCGTCGATCACGCCAAGGATGACGAGTACAAGCAGATCGCGAAGCTGCGTCTCGCGTCGCTGCTGCTCGACGAGAAGGCATACGATGCGGGCCTCGCGCTGCTGTCGGGTGCGCCGGTCGATGCATTCAAGGGCCTCGTGGCCGATCGCCGCGGCGATCTGCTTGCCGCGCAAGGCAAGACCGACGATGCGCGCGCGGCTTACAAGCTCGCGCTCGACGGCCTGTCGAAGGACGACCAGTCTGCGCGTCAGCTCGTGCAGTTCAAGCTGGACGCGCTCGGCGGCTGAACCCCGGTCCCCTCAACCTCTTAACTCTGCTTCGCTAACCGATGAATTTGCTGAAACGTTACGCTGTGCCCGTTGCCTGCGCGGCGGCTGTCCTTGCACTGGCGGCCTGCTCGTCGTCGAAGGACGCGCGCCGCGTGCCGACGCCGCTCACCGAGTTCAAGCCCGTGATGGACGTGCAACAGGTCTGGAAGGCGAGCGTCGGCAAGGGCGGGCGCTACCTGTTCTCGCCGGTGGCCGTGGGCGACGCCGTCTATGCAGCGGGTGAGAACGGTTCGGTCGAGAAGATCGACGCGAAGACGGGCCAGACGCTCTGGCGTGCGAAGGTCGGTTCCGACCTGTCGGCCGGTGTCGGCAGCGACGGCAACCTGACCGCGGTCGGCGCGCTGAAGGGCGGCGTGTTCGTGCTGGGCCCGGACGGCAAGCAACTGTGGAAGACCAGCGTGCAGGGCGAGATCTTCTCGCCGCCGCTCGTCGGCAACGGCCTCGTGGTCGTCCGCACGATCGACGGCCAGGTGATCGCGTTCAACGCGCAGACGGGCGAGCAGAAGTGGAACTACCGCAACCGCGCGGTGCCGCTGAACCTGCGCGTGTCGGCCGGCATGACGTTCGCGGGTGACGCGGCGGTGCTGGCGGGCTTCCCCGGCGGCGGGCTGGTCGCGATCAACCTGCAGACGGGCGAGCCGTTCTGGCAGACGCCGGTATCGTTCCCGAAGGGCGTGACCGAGGTCGAGCGCATCAACGACGTCAGCGGTCCGCCGACGCTCGTAGGCGCGGAAGCCTGCGCGGTGACGTTCCAGGGTCAGCTTGGCTGCTTCGATGCGAACTCGGGCCGCCCGCTGTGGGAAAAGGCGTTCTCGAGCCGCAGCGGCCTCGCGCAGGACGATTCGGTGGTCGCCGGCGGCGACGACTGGTCGGTCGTGACCGCGTACGACGCTGCGTCGGGCAACCAGCTGTGGCGCAACGACAAGCTGAAGAGCCGTGACGTCGGCGTGCCGTATCTGCTCGGGCACGCGGTCGTGATGGGCGATTACAAGGGCTTCGTGCACTTCCTGTCGCGCGAAGACGGCAGCTTCATCGCACGGATGAAGACCGACGGCAGCGCGATTACGGCGGCGCCGGTCCTTGCGGGCAATACGCTCGTCGTGCAGACGAAGGACGGCGGCCTGTACGGATTCCGTCCGCGCTGACGCGCAGGAAACATGCGCGGCCGCGGCGCGACGGGCTTGTCCCGTGCGCCGCGGCCGCGTGACTTGAAGGCGGCCGGTGCTCCCGGCCGCTCGGTATTTGAAAGGCAGTTCAAGACGAAAGACGATGGCGCGCAACGCGCGCCAGGCGCGCGCATCCGGCGCGGCGCGAATTCGTGATATTTTCATTCAGCGCAGCCGCCCGCAGCAGCGGGCCTCCCGCTGCTGCGCTTCACCGTAGAAAACACAGATGAAACCGGTCATTGCCCTCGTTGGGCGCCCCAATGTGGGGAAATCCACGCTGTTCAACCGGCTCACGCGCTCGCGCGATGCGCTGGTCGCCGACTTGCCAGGCCTGACGCGCGATCGCCATTACGGCGAAGGGCGCGTCGGCGAGCGGCCGTATCTGGTCGTCGACACGGGCGGCTTCGAGCCCGTCGCGAAGGACGGCATCCTGCACGAGATGGCGCGCCAGACGCGGCAGGCCGTCGAGGAAGCCGACATCGTCGTGTTCATCGTCGACGGCCGCAACGGGCTCGCGCCGCAGGACAAGTCGATCGCCGACTACCTTCGCAAGACCGGCCGGCCGATCTTCCTCGTCGTCAACAAGGCCGAGGGGATGAAGTACACGGCGGTCGCGACGGACTTCTACGAGCTTGGGCTCGGCGATCCGCGTGCGATCTCGGCCGCGCACGGTGACGGTGTCACCGACATGATCAACGAGGCGCTGGATGTCGCGTATGCGGACCGTCCGGAGGAAGAGGACGAGAACGATCCTTCGCGCGGCATCAAGATCGCGATCGTCGGCCGCCCGAACGTCGGCAAGTCGACGCTCGTGAACGCGCTGATCGGCGAGGATCGCGTGATCGCGTTCGACATGCCGGGCACGACGCGCGATTCGATCTACGTGGACTTCGAGCGCAACGGCAAGAAATACACGCTGATCGACACGGCCGGCCTGCGCCGCCGCGGCAAGGTATTCGAGGCGATCGAGAAGTTCTCGGTCGTGAAGACGCTGCAGTCGATCTCCGACGCGAACGTGGTCATTCTTCTGCTGGATGCGCAGCAGGACATTTCCGACCAGGATGCACACATCGCCGGCTTCGTCGTCGAACAGGGCCGCGCGCTCGTGATCGGCGTCAACAAGTGGGACGGGCTCGACGAGCATGCACGCGATCGCGCGAAAGCGGATTTGACCCGCAAGCTGAAATTCCTCGACTTCGCGAAATCGCACTTCATTTCGGCGACGAAGAAGACGGGCATCGGCACGCTGATGCGCTCGGTCGACGACGCGTACGCCGCGGCGATGGCGAAGCTGCCGACGCCGAAGCTCACGCGCGCGCTGATCGAGGCAGTCGAATTCCAGCAGCCGCGCCGTCGCGGCCCGGTGCGTCCGAAGCTGCGCTACGCGCACCAGGGCGGCCAGAATCCGCCGATCATCGTCATCCACGGTAACGCGCTCGACGCCGTGACGGAAACGTACAAGCGTTACCTGGAAAACCGGTTCCGTGAAACTTTCTCACTGACAGGGACTCCATTGCGCATAGAGTTCCGTTCGTCGAACAATCCGTACGCGGACAAGAGCTGAAGACGTCTGTTACACGCGTCACGCAAGGGGTTGGCCGCAAGGCCTATGCCCCCGGCGGGCCAGGCAAAATCGGCTATAGTGTAGCGATTGGCGCCGGATCTCTTTTTCTTCGCCGCCAGTCCAGATCAACCTGCAAAAAAAGATGGAGTACGCCATGAGCAACAAAGGGCAATTGTTACAAGACCCGTTTTTGAACGCACTGCGCAAAGAGCACGTTCCCGTTTCGATCTACCTCGTCAACGGCATCAAGCTTCAAGGGAACATTGAATCGTTCGACCAGTACGTCGTGTTGCTCCGTAATACGGTGACCCAGATGGTGTACAAGCACGCCATCTCGACGGTCGTGCCGGCGCGCCCGGTGAATTTCCACCCGGACGCGGAAGCCTCGTCCTAACCTATCGCAGCGGCCGGCATCCGGTCGCCGCGAGCGACCGATGCCAGCCGCCTTATCTTGACACCTGAAAATTTGATCAACGCAGCGCTCGTCGGCATCGATTTCGGCAAGACCGATTTCGAAGCCAGTCTCGAAGAACTCAGTCTTCTCGCCTCCAGCGCGGGGGCCCGTCCCGCAGTCACCCTCACGGGGCGTCGTTCCAGTCCCGATGCCAAGATGTTCATCGGCAGCGGCAAAGCCGAAGAACTTCGGCTTGCCTGCGACGCGCACAACGTCGAAATCGTCATCTTCAACCACGCATTGGCGCCCGCCCAGCAACGTAATCTGGAGCAGGCACTTAACAGGCGTGTGGTCGATCGCACCAGCCTCATCCTCGACATCTTTGCCCAGCGTGCCCGCAGCCACGAAGGCAAGCTGCAGGTCGAGCTCGCGCAGCTTCAGTACCTGTCGACGCGGCTCATTCGCGCATGGACCCACCTTGAACGGCAGAAGGGTGGTATCGGCCTGCGCGGCCCTGGTGAAACCCAGCTCGAAACCGACCGCCGCCTGATCGGCGAACGCATCAAGATGCTGAAGTCGCGGCTCGACCGGCTGCGCCGGCAACACAGCACGCAACGCCGCCAGCGCGCGCGCAGCGGCACGATGTCGGTGTCGCTCGTCGGCTATACGAACGCGGGCAAGTCGACGCTGTTCAATGCGCTGACGAAAGCGCAGGCCTACGCGGCCGACCAGCTGTTCGCCACGCTCGATACGACGTCGCGGCGCGTGTACCTCGGCGACGAGGTCGGCCAGATCGTCGTGTCGGATACGGTCGGGTTCATCCGCGAGTTGCCTCACCAACTGGTCGCCGCATTCCGCGCGACCCTCGAGGAGACGATCCACGCGGATCTGCTGCTGCATGTGGTCGATGCGTCGAGCGCGGTCAGGCTTGAACAGATCGAGCAGGTCAACGGCGTGCTGCACGAGATCGGCGCGGACACGATCCGCCAGGTGCTGGTGTTCAACAAGATCGACGCCGTGCCTGAGCTGGCGGCCCGCGGCGACGCGGTCGAGCGGGACGAGTATGGTAATATTTCGCGCGTCTTTTTGAGCGCGCGCACCGGTCAGGGTCTTGACACGTTGCGTGCCGCCATCGCCGAAATCGCCTCCGCGGAACACCTTTCCAGCGCGACGTTACCCAACGGCGCGCTCGACGGCGCCCCCGCTGAACCACACGAAGACCACACGATTTCCGAACACGGGCGCTAACCGGTCCCGGCCGGTTCGTCGGCGTCTAATCTGGTGAACAAACTCTGGTGAACGAATACAACGAGCGGAGTACCTGGCGGCGGATGCGCGCCTTGCTGTCGATCAACGATCCCCGCTGGGGACGCGGTGAAGGCAATGGCAAAGACGGATCCCGTCCCCGCCCGAACGAATCGAAGCGTCCGCAAGGCGGCGACGGCGATGGTCCGCCCGATCTCGACGAGATGTGGCGCAACTTCAACCGGCGCCTGAACGGCCTGTTCGGCGGCAAGGGTGGCAACGGCTTCCGTCCTGACAACGGGCGAGCCGCGCGCGTCGGCGTCGGCATCGTGATCGGCGTGCTGGTCGCGGTCTACGCGGGCAGCGGGCTGTTCGTCGTGCAGGAAGGGCAGACGGGCGTCGTGCTGCAGCTCGGCAAGCTGTCGGGCACGGTCGGGCAGGGCGTGCACTGGCGCGCGCCTTATCCGTTCGCGTCGCACGAGATCGTCGATACGTCGCAGGTCCGCTCGATCGAGATCGGCCGCAACAACGTCGTGCGTCTCGCGAACGTGAAGGAAGCGGCGATGCTGACGCGCGACGCCGATATCGTCGACGTGCGCTTCATCGTCCAGTACCGCATCCGTTCCGCGACCGATTACCTGTTCCGCAGTGTCGACCCCGAGCGCAGCGTCTCGCAGGCCGCCCAGGCCGCGGTACGTGCGATCGTCGGCACGCGCAGCGCGGCCGACGTGCTGAACCAGGACCGCGACGCGCTGCGCGAGCAGCTCTCCGCCGCGATCCAGCGCGATCTCGATCGCTATCAGGCGGGGCTCGAGGTGACGGCCGTCACGATGCAGAGCGTTGCGGCGCCCGAGCAGACGCAGGCCGCATACGGTGAAGTCGCGAAGGCACGCGACGAGCGCGAGGCCGCGAAGCGCGCCGCGCAGTCATATGCAAACGACCTGCTGCCGAAGGCGCAGGGCGATGCGGCGAAGCTCGTCGACGAAGCGAAGGCGTATGCCGATCGCGTGGTCACGGAAGCCGAAGGCGATGCCGATCGCTTCAAGCAGGTCTATGCGCAGTACTCGAAGGCGCCCGCGGTGATCCGCGAGCGGATGTATCTCGAGACGATGCAGGAAATCTATTCGAATTCGACGAAGGTGTTCGTGGGCAACAAGGGCGGCAACAGCGTCGTGTATCTGCCGCTCGACAAGCTCGTCGAGCAGGGGCGACAAAACGCCGCGACGTCCACGGGCGCATCCGCACCCGACGCGGCGTCGGCACCGGCGGCTGCCGCGCCGGCTGCGGCGGCGCCCGCGAGTGCGGCGTCAGCCGTGGCGGCGTCGGGCACCGACGTGCTGCGATCGCGCGAGGCGTTTCGCAGCCGGTCGCGCGAAGACGATCTGAAGTAACGGGGAGCGCAGAACATGAACCGAATCATTGCGCTCGTCGTCGCAATCGTGATCGTTGCCTTCGCGGCATCGTCGACCGTCCTTACCGTCGATCCGCGCCATGCGGCCGTACTGTCGGGGCGCGATGGCGCGCAACCCGAATTGGCAGGCCCTGGCGTCCATTTCAAATTGCCGCCGCCGCTGCAGACGGCCACGCTGATCGACACGCGCCTGCAATCGCTCGAGTCGTCGGATCCGCTGCAACTGGCAACCGAAGACAAGCGCGACCTGCTCGTCGCCTACGCGGTGAAGTACCGGATCAGCGATCCGATGAAGTATTTCACCACGACGGGCGGTGACCCGTCGGCAGCCGGCGATCGTCTCGCCGGCGCGCTGAAGAGCGCACTCGGTGACGCGTTCGGCAAGCGTGCGCTCGACGACGCGCTCGGCGGCCAGCGAGCGATCGCCGATGCGGCCCGCGACGAAGTGAAGGCGAATGCGTCCGGTTTCGGCGTCGACGTGGTCGACGTCCAGTTGACGCGCGTCGATTTGCCGGCCGCGCAGACCGATGCCGTCTATCAGCGGATGATCGGCGCGCTGCGCGATCAGGCGGCGCAGGTGCGTGCGCAAGGCGCGGCCGACGTCGAGCAGATCAAGGCGGACGCCGAACGCGAACAGCAGGCCGTGCTCGCGAACGCGTACAAGTCCGCGCAGACGATCAAGGGCGAGGGCGACGCGAAGGCCGCGACGATTGCCGCCGACGCGTTCGGCCGCGATCCGCAGTTCTACCAGTTCTACGCGAGCCTGCAGGCTTACCGGAACACGTTCAAGCGCAACGACATCATCGTCGTCGATCCCGACAGCGAGTTCTTCCGCTTCATGCGCAGCCCGACGGGCGGTGCCGCACCGGCGGCACCTGCTCCCCGCAAACACTGACCTTGGGGCGCCGCGTCGAGCGGCGCCGTCGCTCGCATGGACCTGGCAGGCTCGTTGTTGCTCGCAGTAGCGCTGATGCTGATCATCGAGGGGGCGTTCCCCTTCGTGTTTCCCGTCGCCTGGCGCGACACGTTTCGTAGAATAGCTGAGCGGCCGCCGCATCATATCCGGATCGGCGGGCTGATCGTGATGGTGCTCGGGCTCATACTGCTGCTGCTCGCCACCTGACCGGAGACCTGATCCGGACGGCTTATCCGCCGTTCGTCCCGCCCGAATTCAGAATTTCCGATTCACATCGCGGCGCGCGTGTCGCGCGCTGTTTCCCGTCGTAGGACCGTACCGATGTCGACCTGGTTACTTCCCGAGAATATCGCCGACGTACTGCCGTCGGAAGCGCGCAAGATCGAGGAGCTGCGCCGCAGGCTGCTCGACCGCTTCCGTTCGTATGGCTACGAAATGGTGATGCCGCCGCTGCTCGAGTATCTCGAATCGCTGCTGACGAGCGGCGGTGCAGATCTGCGCCTGCGCACCTTCAAGCTGGTCGACCAGCTGTCGGGTCGCACCCTCGGCCTGCGTGCGGACATCACGCCGCAGGTCGCGCGGATCGACGCGCACCTGTTGAACCGCCAGGGCGTGACGCGCCTCTGCTATGCGGGCCACGTGATGCATACGCGTCCGCGCGGTCTGCACGCGACGCGCGAGCAGATCCAGATCGGCGCCGAAATCTACGGGCACGCCGGGCTGGAAGCCGATCTCGAGATCCAGCAGCTGATGCTCGACGCGCTGCATCTCGCAGGCCTGTCGCGCATCCGTCTCGACCTCGGCCATGCGGGCGTGCTCGCGGCGCTGCTGGCGCGCGATGCGCAGGCCGCCGAGCGCGGCGAGTCGCTGTACGACGCGCTGTCGGGCAAGGACGTGCCGCTGCTGAACGAACTCACCGACGATCTCGGCGCCGATACGCGCGCCGCGCTGCGCGCGCTGCCGCATCTCTATGGCGACGCAAGCGTGCTCGCGGAGGCGCGCACACGCTTGCCGGTGCTGCCCGAAATCACGCGGGCGCTCGACGATCTGGCGCAGCTCGCGGCACAGGCGAAAGGTGCGGAAGTGGCGATCGATCTCGGCGACCTGCGTGGCTATGCATATCACAGCGGCGCGATG
This sequence comes from Burkholderia sp. Se-20373, assembly GCF_017104705.1. Lineage (NCBI taxonomy): Bacteria > Pseudomonadati > Pseudomonadota > Betaproteobacteria > Burkholderiales > Burkholderiaceae > Burkholderia > Burkholderia sp. Se-20373. The sequence goes on from NZ_JAAGPH010000021.1 coordinate 69,418, forward strand.
TTCAGCGCCTACATCGACGGCGTGCCGAACGCGATCGCGCGGGGCGGCCGCTACGACCACGTCGGCCAGGCATATGGCCGTGCCCGTCCCGCTACGGGCTTCTCGCTCGACCTGCGCGAGCTCGCGCGGATTTCGCCGGTCGAGGCGCGCGGCACCGCGATTCTCGCGCCGTGGGCGCAGGACGACGCACTGAGCGCGGCCGTCGTGGCGCTGCGCGATGCGGGCGAGGTCGTGATCCAGGCGCTGCCGGGCCACGATCATGTGCTCGACGAGTTCGCATGCGACCGTTCGCTCGTCGAGCGCAACGGCGCATGGGTGGTCGAACCCCGATAAACAGGCGTTCGCGGGACCTGCTTCGGCGTGCATATCGTTGAAGCGAAACGGAAAAATTCGGAATCGCCCGCGAACATAGGTAGAATACGTTTTTAACCAGCTAACGAATCAACATGTCTGCCAGCGCAGTGAACGTGACTCCCGGGCGCAATGTCGTCGTCGTGGGAACGCAATGGGGTGATGAAGGCAAGGGCAAGATCGTCGACTGGCTGACGGACCACGCTCAGGGCGTCGTGCGTTTCCAGGGCGGTCACAACGCCGGCCACACCCTCATCATCGGCGGCAAGAAAACGATCTTGCGCCTCATTCCGTCGGGCATCATGCGTGAAGGCGTTGCCTGCTACATCGGCAACGGCGTCGTCCTGTCCCCCGAAGCACTGTTCAAGGAAATCGGCGAGCTGGAAGAAGCGGGCGTGAACGTGCGCGACCGCCTGTTCATCTCCGAAGCCACGACGCTGATCCTGCCGTACCACATCGCGATCGACCAGGCGCGTGAAGCGCGCAAGGGCGCGGGCAAGATCGGTACGACCGGCCGCGGCATCGGCCCCGCGTACGAAGACAAGGTTGGCCGCCGCGCGCTGCGCGTGCAGGACCTGTTCGACGCGAAGACCTTCGCCGACCGTCTGCGCGAAAACCTCGATTTCCACAACTTCGTGCTGACCCAGTACCTGGGCGCCGCAGCTGTCGATTTCCAGGCCACGCTCGATACGATGCTCGGCTATGCCGATCGCCTGAAGCCGATGGTGGCCGACGTGTCGCGCCGCCTGTACGACGCGAACAATGCGGGCCAGAACCTGTTGTTCGAAGGTGCACAAGGCACGCTGCTCGACATCGATCACGGTACCTATCCGTTCGTCACGTCGAGCAACTGCGTCGCAGGTGCGGCGTCGGCTGGCGCGGGCGTGGGTCCGCAGAAGCTCAACTACATCCTCGGCATCACGAAGGCCTATTGCACGCGCGTGGGCTCGGGCCCGTTCCCGAGCGAACTGTACGATGCGGACAATCCGCAGCGTCAGGACCAGGTTGGCGTCACGCTCGCGAACGTCGGCAAGGAATTCGGTTCGGTCACCGGCCGTCCGCGCCGCACCGGCTGGCTCGACGCAGCCGCGCTGCGCCGCTCGATCCAGATCAACGGCGTGTCGGGCCTGTGCATGACGAAGCTCGACGTGCTCGACGGCCTCGACGAAGTCAAGCTGTGCGTCGGCTACAAGATCGACGGCAAGGATGCGGACATCCTGCCGCGCGGCGCCGCTGATGTGGCCCGTTGCGAGCCTGTTTACGAAACGTTTGCCGGCTGGAAGGAAAGCACGGTCGGCATCAAGACGTGGGAAGCGCTGCCGGCGAACGCGCAGGCTTACCTGACCCGCGTCCAGGAAGTGGCCGGCGTGCCGGTCGACATGGTGTCGACGGGGCCGGACCGCGACGAAACGATCCTGCTCCGCCATCCGTTCAAGGTGTAATTTTCAGATGACGCAGCAAATCACGATGACGGCGGCAGACTTGATGACCGATCCGCGCAACGACGACAAGAACCTGTGGGTAGGCTGGGACGAGTATCACCGTCTCATCGAGCTGCTCGCGCTCCAGGTGCATGCATCGGGCTGGAAGTTCGACCAGATCCTGTGCCTCGCGCGCGGCGGTCTGCGCGTCGGCGATCAACTGTCGCGCATCTACGACGTGCCGCTCGCGATTCTCGCGACGAGTTCGTACCGCGAAGCGGCCGGCACGGAGCAGGGTGACCTCGACATCGCGCAGTACATCACGATGACGCGCGGCAACCTGGCGGGCAACGTGCTGCTGGTCGACGATCTCGTCGATTCGGGCGTCACGCTTGCGCGCGTGCAGGAGCACCTGAAGGAGCGCTATCCGTCGGTGACGGCCGTGCGCTCGGCCGTGCTCTGGTACAAGGGTTGCTCGAAGGTCAAGCCCGACTATCACACGCAGTTCCTGCCGACGAATCCGTGGATTCATCAGCCGTTCGAAGAGTGGGACACGGTTCGCCCGCACAACCTCGAGGCATGGATCAAGCGCGGTCGCGCACAGCGCGACGGCTCGGGCGCGTAAGCGGCCGGCCAATCGAAGGAAAGCCTTGTACGGCGCCGCTTGCGGCGCCGTTTTTCGTTGGGGCGTCATACGCGCCGGCGCCGCGCGTCCCATGGCTCGGGTAGGCAGACGGCGCTGCCCCGGCTATGATTGGCAGCCCTGCCACAGCTCGCGCCGGATTGCATGCGCAGCGTGGATCACGTGGTGACAAGGCAACAGAGCAGGGCGGCGTTTCACGGGGGCGCGAGTAGAATAGCGCTCGTTTTGTCCGACCCGGACCCGATTATTACGCTTCATATGAACGACACGATCCACGCGACCGACGCAGCACACGCGCCGCATTCGACGCAACAACACTCGATGCGGGCGCTAGCGATAGCAGCCATCGGCGTCGTGTTCGGCGACATCGGCACCAGCCCGCTGTATTCGCTCAAGGAGGCGTTCAGCCCCGCACACGGCATTCCGCTCACCGAAGGATCGATTCTCGGCGTGATCTCGCTGCTGTTCTGGGCAATCATCCTGGTGGTCGGCATCAAGTACCTGCTGTTCGTGATGCGCGCGGACAACAACGGCGAAGGCGGCGTGCTCGCGCTGATGGCGCTGTCGTTGCGGCCGCTCGACTCGAAGACCCGCGTCGCGGGCGCGCTGATGGCGCTCGGGATTTTCGGCGCGTGCATGTTCTACGGGGACGCGGTGATCACGCCGGCGATCTCGGTGATGTCGGCGGTCGAAGGTCTCGAAATTGCGACGCCGCACCTGTCCCATCTCGTGCTGCCGATCACGATCGTGATCCTGATCGCGCTGTTCTGGATCCAGCGACACGGTACCGCCCTGGTCGGCAAGCTGTTCGGCCCGATCATGGTGCTGTGGTTCATCGTGATCGCGGCGCTCGGTGTGTACCACATCGTGCGCGTGCCGGGCATCATGGCCGCCATCAACCCGTATTACGCGGCGTCATTCATGGCCGATCACCTGCTGCAGGCGTACGTCGTGCTCGGCTCGGTCGTGCTGGTGCTGACCGGTGCGGAAGCGCTCTACGCGGACATGGGGCACTTCGGCGCAAAGCCGATCCGCATCGCCGCCTACGGGCTCGTGATGCCGTCGCTCGTGCTGAACTACTTCGGCCAGGGCGCGCTGCTGATCCAGAACCCGAAGGCGATCGAAAACCCGTTCTTCCTGCTGGCGCCCGAATGGGGGCTGCTGCCGCTTGTCGTGCTGTCGACGGTCGCGACCGTGATCGCGTCGCAGGCGGTGATCTCGGGCGCGTATTCGCTGACGTCGCAGGCCATCCAGCTCGGCTACGTGCCGCGCATGAAGGTGCTGCACACGTCGGAACTCGCGATCGGCCAGATCTACGTGCCGGTCGTGAACTGGCTGCTGCTGTTCGTGATCCTCTGCATCGTCATCGGCTTCAAGAGCTCCGACAACCTCGCGGCCGCGTACGGTATCGCGGTGACGGCGACGATGGTGATCACGACCGTGCTCGCCGCGGTCGTGATGGTGAAGGTGTGGAACTGGAACCGGCTGCTGGTCGGCGCGATCATCGCGGTGTTCCTTGCGGTCGACCTCGGCTTCTTCGGCGCGAACCTGCTGAAGGTCGCACAGGGCGGCTGGCTCCCGCTCGGCATCGGCGCACTGCTGTTCTTCCTGCTGATGACCTGGTACAAGGGGCGTCATATCGTCAAGGAGCGCACGGCGGCCGACGGTATTCCGCTCGAGCCGTTCCTGCAGGGGCTGCTCGCGCATCCGCCGCATCGCGTGTCGGGTACCGCGATCTACCTGACCGGCAACGACAAGCTCGTACCCGTGAGCCTGCTGCACAACCTGAAGCACAACAAGGTGCTGCACGAGCGGACCATTTTCCTGACGTTCGTCACGCGCGACTTTCCTTACGTGCGCGACGACAAGCGTCAGTCCTCGCGTGATGCGGGCGGCGGGCTGTATATCGTGAAGGCCGAGTATGGCTTCAACGAGACCCCGGACGTGAAGGCTGTACTCGAGGAATTCGGCCGCACGCACGACATGACGTTCGAGCTGATGGATACGTCGTTCTTCCTCGCGCGCGAAACGGTCGTGCCCACGCATCTGCCCGGGATGTCGATCTGGCGCGAGCGCGTGTTCGCCTGGATGCACCAGAATGCCGCGAAGCCGACCGACTTCTTCTCGATCCCCGCGAACCGCGTGGTCGAACTCGGGACGAAGATCGAGATCTGACACAAGGTGTGGCGTGCGGGCCGTCGGGCCGCGCGCCGTGTTTGCCGAAGTCGTAAAAAAGCCCGCCTTTTGGCGGGCTTTTTTATCTGTCGCGCAGGGGCTTGCGGGTGCTCAGCGCTTCAGCTTCGCGAACGCCGCGGCCATCGCGCCTGCCGGTTCCGGCTCGCGCGAACGCTGCGGGCGGGCCGCGCCGCGCCCCGC